>CAYYCE010000350.1:0-4072 GCA_964469635.1 uncultured Kineosporiaceae bacterium | reverse complement strand
CCATGCCGTCCGTCGAGATCTCACCCTTCGCCGGCGGCGACCGGCACCTGTCCGGGTTCGTGGTCTCGGGCCGTTGGCCGGACTCCACCCGCGAATGGGCCCAGTTCCTGGCCCTGGCGGTCCGACTGGCCGCCGTCCCCGGCCTGCTGCCGACCACAACCGTCTACCGGGCCGTCGACGACGTCCCCGAGGATCCCCAACCCGGCACCGTGGGGTTGGTCACCTCCGCCGGTCCGGTGCTCGGCGACGGAGCTCCCAGGCCGGGCCAGTTCCGCGAGGAGTCCCCGCCCGCGCTGCTGCTGCTGCACCCGCCGGAGGAGTCGCGTCCGTCGATCCCGGAGGCGGCCGGTTCCGCCTCGGGCTGCGTGCTGCTGCCCGGGTTGCCCCACCTCGGGCTCGAGCACCGGGCGGCCTGGGTCGAGGCCGAGGTGGACGGCACCGTCACCCGGCTCATCAGCCAGGTCGGCGTCGACCCGTTGAGCCACCCCGACACCGCCGTCCTGGCGATGTTGCTGGTGGCCTGACTCGCAGACGCCGCGGCGACGCGCCGTCCGCGATCACTCGGGGATCCGAGGTGGCCGGTTAGCGTGGATTCGTGGTTCACGACGCGATCCCCGGTGTTGCCGCGCCGCGGCACGTCCGGGGACGCCGCGACCCCGGACCGGGGACCGTCGACGAGGTCCCCGGTGACGTCTCCGGCGAGCCCGGGCAACCTCCCGCCGACGTCGTCGAGCTGCCACCCGAGGAGCCGCCGGCGCCGCAGGAGCCGGACGTGGTCCCGCTGGCGCCCCCCGCGATCCCCGCGGTCGACCGCTGGCGGGCGACGCTGGCCTCGGCCCGGCTGCCGGACACGCTGGTGGGCGAGGCCGCCGACGTCGAGGTGCTCGACCTGACCCATGCCCACCCCTCGGGTCTGGCCACTCTGATGGCCGGCCGCTCGACGCGGCTGTCCAGTCTGGTCCGCGAACCCGGTGCCCACGCCGCGGCCCGACGACGGGCCCGGTCGATCGCCACCAGCGCAGAGGTGCTGGCCGCCGAGCGCGGCGTCCGATCCTGCTACCTGTCCGCGGGGCTGGCCACCTGGACCGACGGCCCGGCCGCGGCCCCGGTGCTGCTGCGCAGTTGCACGCTGCACCCGCGGGGGGCCGGGCAGGACGACTACGAGCTCGACCTGGACGACACCGCGATCGTCAACCCCGAGATGCTCCGCCGGCTCGAGGCCGTGCACGGCATCACCCTGGACGCCTCGGCGCTCGGCGGGCTGTCCTTCGGGGTCGACGGGTTCGACCCGCACCCGGTGTACACGCTGCTCGAGCAGGTCTGCGAGGACGTGCCGGCGTTCACGATCGACCGGCGGCTGGTGGTGGGCAGCTTCACCCCCGGGTCCGACGCGCTGATCGCCGACCTCGACGCCGCTCGGTTCGCCCTGGAGATCCACCCGTTGCTGGGCCGATTGGCCAACGTCACCCAGTCGATGAACGTCCCGGAGCAGGCGCCCCCCTCGCCGCCGACACCGGAGCAGCTGCGGCGTGCCTGCGCCGCGACGCCCTTCGTGGGCGGCGACCCCGAGATCGAGACCGACGACATCGCCTTCGACCTGGACTGCGCCCAACGCGGCGCGGTCTACGCCGCCCTCGGCGGCTCCCACGTGGTGATCGAGGGACCGCCGGGGACCGGGCTCACCCACACCCTGGCCGCGGCCGTGGCCACGCTGGTCGGCCGCGGGCGCCGGGCCCTGGTCGTCACCCCGCACCGGGGGACCGCCGACACCGTGATCCGGCGGCTCGCCGAGGCCGGGCTGGGGGATCTGGTCCTGGACCTGCACGACGGCATCGGCGACCGCCCCCGGATCCTGTCCGCGCTGGCGGCCGGGTTGGCCTCGGCCACCGCCGACGCCGCGGGGGCCTCGGCCACCGCCGCGGAGGCCGGACGCCGGGCGGCCGAGACGGAGGCGGTCGCCGCCGCCCAGGTCCGGCACGCCGGCGAGGCCCTGGACGCCTCGACCGCGGCCCTGCACGCTCCCCGCGAGCCGTGGGGGGTCTCCGCCTACGACGCCATGGTCGCCCTTGCCGGCCTGATGTCGTCGGACAACCCGCCGCGTACCCGGGTGCGGTTGCCGATGGACGTCTGCCGCCGCCTCGACGCCTCCCAGCGGGACCGACTGCGCGCCGACCTGCGCCAGGCGGCCGAGCTCGGCGCCTTCCACCAGACCAGGGTCGACACCCGGTGGCTGGACGCCCGGGTCGGCACCGAGGCGGAGGCGGAGCGGGCGCTCGCGGCCGCCCGCGCCGCCCGCGAGCTGATGCCCGTCGTGCAGGAGGCGATGGCCGAGCTGTTCCGCCGGAGCGGGCTGGAACCCGCCTCGTCGGTCGGCCAGTGGCGGGCCCGCCTCGACCTGCTGCTCGGGGTTCGCCGGACCCTCGACGCGCTGCGGCCCGACGTCTTCGAGCAGCCGCTGACCGAACTGATCGCCGCCACCGCCGAGGACGGCGATCAGCAGGACGCCGGGTGGTTGACCCGTCGGGCCCAGCGCCGCCGGGCCCGAGCCCTGGTCCGTCCCGGGACCCACCTGACCGATCTGCACGACCACCTGGTCGGGGCCGCCGAGCACCGGCGGCAGTGGAGCGACCTGTCCGGCGGCGGAACCCCGGTGGTCCCGAACGGGCTGGACGACGCCGAGCGCTCCCTCGGTGAGCTGGACCTGGCCCTGGATGTGCTGAGCACCGTCCTCGACGGCACCGGGACCCCGGACCTGCGCTCGCAGGAGCCCGAGCGACTGCGGCAGCGGCTGGCCGACCTGTGCGCGGACTGCGGGCCCAGCCGCAGCGGCGGATCCGGCTGCAGCGGCTGCGCGACGCCGGCCTGGGCGACCTGCTCGCCGAACTGTCCGAGCGCCGGCCCGCCCCCGAGGACGTCGGCGGCGAGCTCGATCTCGCCTGGTGGACATCGGTCCTCGAGACGATCATCCGCAGCGAGCCCCGGCTGGCCCGGCACGACCCCGCCGAGCTGCGGGCCCACGTGGACACCCTGCGCGAGGCCCAGCCGCGATTGCTGGCCGCCCGGGCCGCGCAGGCGGTGGCCGGGGTCGGTCTGCGAGCCGCGGACGCCGTCCAGTCCCACCCCGACCAGGCGCGGTGGTTGCAGGCCGAGGTGCACCGGGCCCACCGCTCGAGCTGGCCGATGGACCTGCTGTCCCGGGCCGGGACCGTGGTGGCCACCCTCCGCCCGATCTGGGTGATGAGCCCGGACGCCGTGGCCCGCAACCTGGCGCCCGCGCGCCCCGGGGCGCCGATGCTCGATGTGGTCGCCGTGGACGACGCCGGTCAGGTGGGGATGCCCGAGTGCGCCGCGGCGCTGGCTCGGGCCCAGCAGGTGGTGATCGCCGGCGACCGCCGGCGGCTGCCCCCGGCGACCGGCGGGCCATCGGTCATCGATGCGCTGGCCGAGCTGGCGCCGTCCGAGCACTCGCTGCGCGAGCGCATCGTGCGGGCCCATCCGCTGCTGGCGCTGCACCGGCTGGACCGCGACCATCGCACCCGCGACGGGCGGTTGATGTACCCGCTGCGCTCCTCCTACCCGCAGCCATGGGGGCTCACCCCGGGGGCCGCCGCCCGGTCCCCGTTGGCGCTGGATCACGTCGGCGAGGGCACCGGTGTCCCGGCCCCCGGCGAGCAGATGGCCGTCAGTTCGCAGGCCGAGGTGACCCGGGTCGTGCAACTGGTGACCGAGCACGCGATCCGGCGCCCCGGGGAATCGCTGCTCGTGGTGACGCTCGGCAGCCGGCACGCCGAGCGGATCGAGGAGGCGCTGCGGTTCGAGGTCGCCGACAACCCCGAACTGGCGCGCTGGCTGGACGTGCACTGGGCCGGGGACATCTCCGAGCCGTTCATGGTGCGCCCGATCCACCGCATCCCCGGGGTCGAGCGCGACGCCGTGATCGCCTCGATCGGGTTGGCCCGCACCCCCCACGGCCGGGTGCTGCATCGTTTCGGCGTGCTCGACGGCCGCTACGGGCGGGCCTGCCTGACCACCGCGCTGTCGAGGGCCCGGCGACGGACCACGGTGGTCTGCT
>CAYYCE010000349.1:0-4072 GCA_964469635.1 uncultured Kineosporiaceae bacterium | reverse complement strand
CTGCCGGTTGAGATACGCAGCGGCGCCCTCCTGCACAGCGCGCGCAATGTCCTTCATCTTGTCGGTGCCGTCACCGGCGGCGAGAACCTGACCCCGGAACACCACGGCAACTCCAAGAGCGAGAAGCGCGATGACTGCCACAACGGCAACCAGGGTCGTGTTTCCACCGGTGAGGGACACCTGGCCATCGCTGGCCTGGGCAATGCCCAGCATCCGTCCTCCTCGACGTGGCGTGCTCACCCACCCCCTTTCGCAACGCCGCGGTCAGGGGGGCGGGCATAGCGGCGCATCAGGTGACAACCTGAGCGGTGAATCGCGGCGCAGTCTACGGAAGGTGACGGCGCAGGCAAAAGACAACCCCATGTGACGTTGTACATGGCAGTCACGGCGTCTCGACCTGGTCACGCCGCACTGCTTCCGACTACTGGTGAGGCATTCTGAATCGTCGCCCCTCGGGCCGGCCTTCGGGGGAGTGCCAGGTCAACCGGATGGTGGAGACGCAGTTCTCTGGATCGTCCAGGATCTCGAGGCCGTCGGCCAGGGCGGCGGCCATCGCGAGCCCGATCGAGTCCTCGGACGGATCGCTCGGGCCGACGGGATCGCTGACCGAGACCCGGAAGACCGTGGCCTCGTCCTCGATCGTGAGCCGGATCGTCCACCGCATCTTCCTGCCGGCCGGGCCGGGCCCGGGTCTCGGGGGTGGGGCCGCCAGGCATCGGCCCACCGCCCGGGCGCAGAGTTCGCCCACGGCCAATCGGATGTCCTCCCTGCAGGCCTCGTCCACCCCGGCGCGCCGCGCCACGGCCACCGCCACCAAGCGCGCCGTCCGGACGTGTTCGGCGGCCGGGGCGAAGGTGAGGACGACGGAGGCCATGTCCGGGCCCGCTCGCCGTCAGTCGGTGACCGGTGTGACGTCGAACGAGACGGCGTACGCGTCGGCGAGGGTGGCCCGGATGGGGAAGATCTTGGTGAGCCCGGTGATCCGGAAGACCTTGAGGACCTTCTCGTGGGCACAGACCAGCGCCAGCGAACCCTGCCGCGCCCGGACCTGGTTCATGGTGCCCACCAGGACCCCGAGGCCGGTGGAGTCCAGGAAGTCGACACCGCCGAGATCCACGACCAGCCGGGGACGGTCGGAAACCACCAGGGCGTCCAGGTGTTCCCGCAGCCGGGGCGCGGTGTAGACGTCGATCTCACCGACCACGGAGACGACGGTGTGCTCGCCGTTCTGCCGACTGGTGACGCTGAGGTCCACTGGCCCTCCCGAGGGACATGCGTCGCTGACAGTGCTGGCATTCAACCACCTTCGGACCGAACGGACCCGGCCCGGGCCCCGGCCGGCACAAGTGACCGGCCCGCGGCGGCCGGTGCTCGGCCGGCCCGGGCCCCGGCCGAGGCCTCGCCCGCCACCCCCGGGACGGGCACGGCGACCCGCACGGTGACGGTGGCGTCGACACCCACCGAGCACTCGATCAGACGGGCCCCGTTGGCCCCGGCGACCGCCACGGCCCGGTCGCAGGAGGGCGGCACGGCGGCTGCCGCGGCCAGTGCGGCGAGATCGGCCGCAGCGGCCGCCCGGTGACGCGCCACCACGGCAGACCCGAGCGTGGCGACGGCCATCGCCAGCGCGGCCGCCTGCAGGGCCAGTGCAAGCGCGAGAACGGTGCCGCTGCCCCTCTCGCCCCTCTCGGCCCTGCACCACGGCGGGAGTGGGACGAGCCCGAGGGATTCGCGCGAGCCGGGGTTCACGGATCCGTTCCCGGGGGGCGTCCGTCGGCCTGTCCGGCGCCGGACCATTCGAGGCCGGCGGCGGCCCGTGCGGACACCTCGAGCGCCCCGGCCCCGGGAAGCGGGACGGGCGCCGCCGCCCGCACGATGACGATGACACCGTCACCGTTGCGCGTCACCGAGACCCGCGCACCGTCCGGGCCGACCGAGGTGGCCGCGGACACCACGGTCGGGGCGCTCTCACCCCGGGCCGCCGCACGGGCACCGGCGCGCGCGGCGTCCACGCACTGAACTTGGACGGTGACCACGCGGCCGACCCCGACCAGGACGGCGAGCAGCAGCGCGACGGCCGGCAGGCTCAGCGCGAGTTCGGCGGTGACCGCGCCACGATCCCCGCGGGCGAGGGCCACCCGGCCCCGGATCGCCCGCCTCCTGGCCCCCGCCGTCGACGCCACGGTCAGTCCACCGACAACGCGCGCTTGATGATGCCGAACAGGAGGGAGCGCACCTCGCCGCTGCGCAGCAGCGTGAGCAGCAGCGCGGCGAAGCCGCAGGCGGCCAGTGTGGCGATGGCGTACTCGGCGGTGGCCATCCCGGCGTCGTGACCACGGTCGCCGAGCCGGAGCAGTTGGGCCCGGAGCGACCGGGCCCCGGACGAGATCGATGCGGTCATGGTGCTCCCTTGATGTCCGGCGGTGCGGGCCGGGACCGGCGGCCCCCACGAGGCCACGGCTCGAGCCTGCGTGGGCGCCGTGGGCGACGGCATCCACCGGCCGAGACGGCTGTGGACAACCCGGGACCGGCCCGGAGTTGTGGACGCACCGCCGGCGCGGTCGCGGGACCTACCCGGCGCCCGACAGCAGTCCCAGAACCAGTGGGACGACGGTCAGCACCACGAAGGCCGGCAGTAGGCACACCCCGGTCGGGATCAGGACGAGGATCCCCAGGCGCCGGGCGGAGACCGAGAGCCGCGAGGCCTCGCGCCGACGGTGTTCCCCGGCGGCCGCCCGCACGAGGACCCCCGGGGCCACGCCGGTCTGCTCGGCCAGGTCCAGCGCGTCGGTCACCACCGATAGGTCGGCCGGTTCCTCCAGGGCGGCCTCTCGCAGACGCACCCGAAGCACGTGCAGCGCGGCCGCGGTCGGCAGGCCGGCGTGCAGCAGGGCCACCACCAGGTCGGCCGTGACCGCGAGGGGGAGGCGCCGGTCGGGGCCGTCCCGCTCCGATGCGTCCCCGGAGCGGCGAGAAGCCTTCCGACCCAAAGATTCCCGAGCCGCGGAGCGCCCCACCGGTTCCCGAGCGGGCGGGCGCAGCACCAGCAGGGCGCACGCCAGGAGGCACCCCGCCGCCAGCGCCGTCACCGGCCCGCCGCAGCCCGACGGAGCAGCGCGGCCGTCCAGACCCGCCCCGCCCACCACAGGCCCGCTCCGAGACCCAGGCAGATCCACCCAGCGCGGGTGGTGAACAGCACGCTCAGGGTGTTGGTGCCGGTCAGCAGGCCCAGGCCCACGCCCGCCAGGGGCAGCCAGGTGAGCACGGTCGCCGTCGTCCGGGGTCCGGCCAGAGCCGCCTCACGCTCCCGGGCGGCCTCCAGTTCGGCGCGCACCGCCTCCGCAAGCCCGTCGAGCACGTCGGCGATCGGCGCCCCCGAGCTCTGGGCCACCTCGCACGCCATGGCGAGCCACTCCAGGGATCGGGCGGACGGCTCCGGCCCGCTTCGCCGTCCGCGCCATCTGCGCCGGTCGGGCCTTCCGTGGCGGTCAGGCCCTCCGTGGCGGTCAGGCCCTCCGTGCCGATCGGACCGGGTCCGCGCCGCGAGCCGAAGACCCTCACCGCTGCCGCCGCCCAGGGACACCGTGCGGGCGACCACCGAGCACACCGGCGCCATCGAGTCCTGGCGCCGGGAGAGCACCTGCCAGACCTGCCCCAGCGGAAGGCCTGCCCGGGACAGCGCAGCCACGCGCTCGGCGAGAACCGCCACCTGGGCAGCGTCCGGCCGACCGGACGCGGTCCCCTGCGCGGACCGCTCGATCACCGCACCGTGCTCGACCGGGCGGGCACGGCGCAGTTGCCGCCGAGCCGCCGGCCGCGGCATCGGCGACCTCGCCGACAGCACGGCGAGACCGGTGAGAACCGGAGCCAGGAGCGCGGCGAGGCCGGGCGCGGGGGTCGCATCCATCATGATCGTCTTCGCCTCCGGCCCCGCGGCTCACCCGGTCAGGCCGAGGCGCCCGGCCAGCATCGGCCACCCCGGCCCGACCTCGGTAGACACCCCGTCGGAGGCCAGCCGCACCGCCGAGGACACCGCCAGCGCACCCGACGCGTCGCGCCCCACGGAGGCCAC
>CAYYCE010000348.1:0-4077 GCA_964469635.1 uncultured Kineosporiaceae bacterium | reverse complement strand
GGTGGCGCCGACGATGCGGCCCCTGCGGTCCAGCACCAGCCGGGAGAAGCCCGTCGTGTCGCCCTCGGCGATCGCCCGGTCGACCTCGTCGTGGCTCCGGGTGACGACCCGCCAACCGGGCCGATCGGCTGACTCCGCGGCCGACAGGCCGACCCCGGCGACCTCCGGCTCGGTGAAGGTGACCCGGGGCATCGTCGCCGCCGGTGCCGCGGCACGCCGAAGCCCCAGGACCGCGTTCCCGGCCGCGGTACTGGCGTGAACGCCTGCGGTGTGCGTGAACGGGGGGTGTCCGGTGATGTCCCCGGCGGCCCAGATCCGGCGGTTGGTCGTCCTGAGGGTCTTGTCCACGACCACGAAACCCCGGGCGTCGACCCGGACCCCCGCCGCGTCCAGCCCTGATCCCGTGGTCCGGGGGCTGCGGCCCACGGCGACCAGGAGCCGGTCGTAGGCAACCTCGACCTCGTCGTCGAGCACCAGTCGCCCACCGGCCGGGGGACCGGCGGCGTCCGGCAGCACCCGGCGCGTCGCGGCACCCGTCAGCACTCTCACGCCGTCGTCGCGCAGCGCCTGGGTCACGATGGCACCGGCGTCCGCGTCCTCGCCTGGCAACAGCCGCGCAGCGGCCTCGACGATCGTGACGTCGGCGCCGAGGCGGGCGAACGCCTGGCCCAGTTCGCACCCGATACCGCCGCCGCCGAGCACGAGCAGCCGCTTCGGCAGGGCGGTGAGGTCCCAGACCGTCTCGCTCGTCAGCGCGTGCCCGGAGGCGACCGCTTCGGCGAGACCGGGGACCGGGGGAACCGCGGGCGAGGCGCCCATCGCGAGAATCGCCTGGCGGAAGGCGACCTCGCGATCGGCGACCCGGGCGGTCCGTGGTCCGGTGAACGTCAGGTGGGCGTGGGCGACCCGGACGCCGACGGCGGTCATGGCCCGCGCCGAGTCGGTCGGTTCGATCGTGGCGATCGCGGTGCGCACGTGCTTCATCACCGCGGGGAAGTCCACGGTCACGGCGTCGACGTGGATGCCGTGCGTGGACGAGCGGCGGGCGCCGGCGGCCTTGGCGGCGGCGGCCAGGATCGCCTTGCTCGGCACGCAGCCGGTCCACAGGCAGTCCCCACCCAACCGTTCCCGCTCGACGAGCAGCACCGAGGCTCCGAGGCCGGCCGCGGTCTTCGCCGCGACGATGCCCGCGGTCCCTCCCCCGACGACCAGAAGGTCCCAGACCGGTTCCGCGAGGGCGGGAGGAATCGACGGCACCTCGTGCGGTGCGCCGCTGGTGGCGCTCACGCGGACTCCCGGGTGGTCAGGGCGGTGGCGTGCCGCCGGAGGCGGTGCAGGGCTGCGGGGTCGGGGGGACGCCGGGCGGCCAGCCGCGCCAGGGACTCGGCGAGGCGCCGGTAGTCGGCGGCGATCGTCCGGCACCGCCGGCATGCGGCCACGTGCGCGACGATCCGGTCCAGATCGCGCAGGGACAGCCGGCCGTCGTCGTCGTCCAGGGCGGTCTGGATTCTGCGCACGGTCCAACGGCAGTTCCACCACCGGGTCCAGTGCAGATCGTCGCCCGTCATGCCACGGGAACCCGCGGGGCCGGCCCCGCCTTCCCGCCCTTCCGTCGATCCGCCCTGTGGCCGATCGGTCGGCCGCCCGCCGATGAAGCGGACACCGACGAGCCGGGCCACCGGCGTCCCCCGCGCCGGTGCGGAATGCGTTCGCCGCGCGGGGGGTTCCCCGGGCGTGCAGGCGGCGCGCGGTGACCATCACGACTGGGCGGCGTATGTCGCCGAGTACCACGCCGGACATGCCGGGATCACGGAGACGGCGTTCGACCACGCGCGTGACGCCGGTCTCGGGACCCCGTCGCCGACGCATCGGTCGACACCGTGGTCTGTTCGATGGGCCTGATGCTCGTCCAGCCTCTCGAACGGATCAAGGCCGAGATCGAGAGCTGAGGCCGCAGATCAGGACCCGCCGCGGGCCAGCGCCACGAAGGGATCCAGGGACGCCGGGTCGTCGAGGGCGTCCCGGCTGATCGCGGTGGTGGGGTCGGTGCCGGTCAGGATCTTCTTCACCGGAACCTCGCACTTCTTGCCGCTCAGGGTGTGCGGGACGCTCTCGATCACCAGGAACCGGTCCGGTACGTGGCGCGGCGAGAGCTGGCTGCGCAGCGCCGATCGAAGCCGCGGCTCCACGTCGTCCAGCGCGGCCCCGGGGGTCAGGACGACGAAGCACAGCAGCTCGCCCTGGGCCGTCGAACCCAGCTCGGTGGTGTCGATCACGAGCGAGTCCGCGACCGCGTCGTCCGCCTCGACGACCGCGTAGAACTCCGCCGTCCCCATCCGGACGCCGCCGCGGTTGAGCGTGGAGTCGCTGCGGCCGTGAATGATGCACGAGCCGCGCGGGGTGAACTCGGCCCAGTCGCCGTGCCGCCAGATACCCGGGTAGACGTCGAAGTAGGCGTCGCGCAACCGGAGGCCGTCAGGGTCGTTCCAGAACCGCACCGGCATCGAGGGCATCGGTTCGGTGATCACCAACTCACCGACCTGGTCGACGACCGGCCGGCCGTTCTCGTCGAAGGCTGCCGCCGCCACACCGAGCGCGGCGCAGGAGATCTCGCCCTCCCATACCGGCACCGTGGGCGCCGCCCCGACGAAGGCGGTGCACACGTCCGTGCCGCCGGAGATGGAGCAGATCTGTGCGGTCGCGCTGACCTGCTCGACGACCCAGTCGAAGTCGTCGACCGACAGCGGGGCGCCGGTGGTGCCGATCGCGCGCAGCGCGGAGGTGTCGACGAACTCGCGCGGATGGATGCCCGCCTTGAGGCAGGACTGGGCGAACGGCGCCGAGATGCCCAGGAAGGTGATCTGGTGGCTGTCGGCCAGCCGCCACAGCACGCCGAGGTCGGGATGGCCCGGGCTGCCGTCGTACAGCATGATCGTCGTACCGGCCAGCAGCCCGCTGACCAAGTAGTTCCACATCATCCAGCCGGTGGTGGTGAACCAGAAGAACCGGTCGCCCGGGCCGAGGTCGTTCTGCAGCCGCAGGCTCTTGAGCAGTTCGACGACGATGCCGCCGTGGCCGTGGACGATGCCCTTCGGCAGCCCCGTCGTGCCCGAGGAGTAGAGCACCCACAGCGGATGGTCGAACGGCACCGGCTCGAACTCCAGCGGTTCGTGGACGGCGACGAGGTCGTCCCAACTCACCAGGTCGGGGCCGTGGCCGGGGTCGCCCGGGGTGGTTCCGAGCAGCGGGGCGATCACGGCGGCCCGAACCGTGGGCAGTTCCTCGAGCAGGTGGGCCACCTTGTCGCGGATGTCGAAGGCGCGGCCCTGGTAGTGGTAGCCGTCGACGGTGAGCAGCACCACGGGCTCGATCTGGCCGAACCGGTCGAGGACGGCGCGGGGGCCGAAGTCGGGAGAGCACGACGACCAGGTGGCACCCAGGCTGGTCGCGGCGAGGAAGGTCACCAGGGTCTCCGGGCAGTTGGGCGCCAGCGCCGCCACGCGTTCTCCCCGCTGCACGCCGAGGCGCCGCAGCCCGGCCCGGGCGCGAGCCACCGCGTCGCGCAACTGGGCCCAGGTGAAGGTCCCCTCGGAGCCGTCCTCGTGGCACCAGATCACCGCGAGCTCGTCGTCCGGACGGTCGGTGCGCGAGGCCGGGAACAGGGCGTGTTCGGCATAGTTGAGCGTGGCCCCGGGGAACCAGCGCGCGCTCGGCATCGCGCCGTCCAGCACCGCTGTGGGCCGGTCGTGGAACCGGACGCCGAGGTGGTCGACCACGGCCGCCCAGAACCCCGGCAGGTCGCTCACCGACCAGGCGTGCAGCGCGGCATAGTCGAGTTCGTCGATCTCGACGCCCCGCTCGCGCAGGCTGCGCGCGAAACCGGCGATCGCCGTCCGTCGGGCCGATCCGGCATCCGGGGCCCACAGCAGGGGTGGGACGGTCTGGTCCATTGCGGCTCCCTCGACGTGCGTGCGCCCAGTCTGCCCGGTACGGCGTCCGGCTGTTCAGTCCTCCGCCGTGACCGAACCGGCCCGGACGGCGAGCCGCCGGGTCAGCCGGACGTGCTCCAGCAGGCGC
>CAYYCE010000347.1:0-4098 GCA_964469635.1 uncultured Kineosporiaceae bacterium | reverse complement strand
AGAAGCGCCGCAAGCGCATGGCCAAGAAGAAGCACCGCAAGCTGCTGCGCAAGACGCGCCACCAGCGCCGAAACCGCAAGTGACCGAGGGGGCCGGCCGTCCTCGATGGTCGGCCGACCCGGTGTCACCGGACCCTGCGATTATCGAGGGATAGGGACGACGATGGGTCGAGTGGTTCTCGTGACGGGGGTCTCGAGGTATCTCGGCGGGAGGTTCGCGCATCTGCTCGCGGCGGATCCCGCGATCGACAGGGTGATCGGCGTCGATGTGGTGCCGCCCACGGAGGACATCGGCGCCACCGAGTTCGTCCGCGCCGACATCCGGAACCCCGTGATCGCCAAGGTGATCGCGCAGGCGCAGGTCGACACCGTGGTGCACATGAACGTCATCGCCACCCCGACGGGGGCGGGTGGTCGGGTCTCCATGAAGGAGATCAACGTCATCGGCACCATGCAACTGCTCGCCGCGTGCCAGAAGTCGCCCGGCCTGCGCCGGCTCGTCGTCAAGTCGACGGCCGGGGTGTACGGCTCGAGCCCGCGGGACCCGGCGATGTTCACCGAGGACACCGGCGCCAAGGTGTTGCCGCGGTCCGGCTGGGCCAAGGACTGCGTCGAGGTCGAGGGCTACGTCCGAGGATTCTCGCGGCGTCGCCCGGACGTCGAGGTGGTCACCCTGCGGTTGGCCAACTTCATCGGCCCCCGGGTGCGCACCGCGCTGACCGACTTCTTCACCCTCCCGATGATCCCCACGGTGCTGGGTTTCGACCCGCGGCTGCAGTTCGTCCACGAGGACGACGGACTCGAGGCCCTGCGGCTGGCCACCGTCGGTGAGGCGTCGGGGATCGTCAACGTCGCCGGGGACGGTGTGGTGCTGCTCGGTCAGGCGTCACGGCTGACCGGACGTCCGACCGTTCCGGTGCCCCAGAAGCTGTCTGGGGCGGTCGGCCAGATCGTCCGCCGCGCGGGGCTGGCCGACTTCTCCCCCGAGCAGGTGAGGTTCCTGTCCTTCGGGCGGGTGATGGACACCACGCGGATGCGGACGAGCCTCGGCCTGGAGCCGCGGTACACCACCAGGGAGGCGTTCGAGGACTTCGTCCGGGGACGCAATCTGCACGGACCGCTGTCCGCGGACGTCGTGGGGCGGGTCGAGGACGGTCTGCTGGGTGCGTTGGCCCGGCTCACCGGGAGCGGGGCGAGCACCTGATGACCGAGGAGCGCAACGGATCCCGCGGCTCGCGCGACGCCGGTGCGGCGGTGGTGGCCGCGGGCGCCCGGCGTGCCTCCGGGGAGCGCGCGCGTCGGCGTCGGCGCACCACCCCGTTGCTGGCCGACCTCGATCCGCTGCCGCAGGTTCCCGCTCCCGCGCCCGGGGGGAGCGGCCCGGTCCCTCCCACCGAATCGACCCCTCCGGCGGCTCCGGCCTCCCCCACCGCGAGGCCGACCCGGGCGGCGGTCAAGCGTGCGGCGACGAAGGGGACGGCGGTCAAGCGGACGGCGACCAAGGGAACGGCGGTCAAGCGGACGGCGACCAAGGAAACGGCGACCAAAGGAACGGCGAAGGCGCCCGCGAGGTCCACCCCGAAACCGGCAACGAAGCGGACGGCCAAGCGGGCCCCCGAGCAGACGCCGAAACAGCCGCCCGGTTCCGCATCCACGCCGGCGGCGAAGCGTTCGAGCCGCCCGGCCGGGGCGAGCCGTTCCGCCCCCCGCCGTCCGGCCAGCCGGCAGACCGCGGGCGGCGAGCGCCTGGTCGCCGTCGCCGACCTGGGACGGCGCGCGGGCGAGCAGATCGTCGAGGCCGTGGAGGAGTCCCGTGCCGCCCCGGCGACCGGATCCGGCGCCGCCGGTCAGGACGCGGCCCGGGCCGCGGGCGGCGAGACGCACGGGCTCGACGGGCGGATCGCCGAGATCCTCGGCTTCCTGCGCCGCCGGCTGACCGGTGACTACGTCATCGACGAGTTCGGGTTCGACCCCGAGCTGACCGAGACGGTGACATTCAGCCTGCTCCGCGTGCTCTACAGGCGCTGGTTCCGGGTCGAGGTGCGCGGGATCGACAACGTGCCGTCGACCGGGGGTGCACTGGTGGTGGCGAACCACGCCGGGGCGATCGCGCTGGACGCCATGATGATGCAGGTCGCCATGCACGATGAGCATCCCCGGCGCCGGTTCCTGAGGCCCCTGGGGGCCGACCTGGTGTTCGCCGCGCCCCTGCTGGGCGAGCTGTCGCGCAAAGGCGGGGCCACGCTGGCCACCAACGCCGACGCCGAGCGGCTGCTGTCGGCCGGCGAGGTGGTCGGGGTCTGGCCGGAGGGCTTCAAGGGCATCGGCAAGCCCTTCAGCGAGCGGTACAAGCTGCAGCGGTTCGGCCGCGGCGGATTCGTCTCGGCGGCCCTGCGGACCCAGACCCCGATCGTGCCGTGCGCCATCGTCGGCTCCGAGGAGACCTACCCCATCCTGGGGAACATGCCCACGCTGGCCCGGCTGCTGGGGCTGCCCTACGTGCCGATCACGCCGACGTTCCCGCTGCTCGGGTTGCTGGGCGCGATCCCGCTGCCGAGCAAATGGCTGATCGAGTTCGGCGCGCCGGTCTCGACCGACGTCCTCGGGCCCGGCGCAGCCGATGATCCGATGCTGGTGTTCGACCTGACCGATCAGGTCCGGCAGACGATCCAGCAGACCCTCTACCAGTTGCTGGTGCAGCGTCAGTCGGTCTTCCTCTGACGTCGCCGCACGGCCAGCGCGGCCGTGATCAGGCCCGTCGTCGCCCCGGCGGCGAAGACCGCCGGCAGGCCGATCCGGGCGGCCTTCATCCCGGTGCGGAAGTCGTGAACCGGCCAGTCGTTGGCCCGGGCGTAGGCCCGCAGCCGCTTGTCGGGGTTGACCGCCACCGGGTGCCCGACCATGGACAGCATGGGCAGGTCGTTCATCGAGTCGCTGTAGGCGGAGCAGTCGGCCAACGCGATGCCTTCGCGCTCGGCCAGCGCCCGGACGGCGTCCGCCTTGGCGTGACCGTGCATGATGCCGCCGACCAACCGTCCGGTGTACACGCCGTCCACCTGCTCGGCCACGGTCCCCAGGCCACCGGTCAGGCCCAACCGGTCCGCGATCACCGAGGCCACCTCGACGGGGGTGGCGGTGACCAGCCACACCTGGTCCCCGGCGTCCCGGTGCGCGCAGGCCAGCGCATACGGTCCGGGCCAGATCCTGTCGGCCATCAGCTCGTCGTAGATCTCCGCGCCGATGGCCCGCAGCTCGCTGGCCCGGTAGCCGGCCACGAAGGACAGAGCCTTGGCCTCGATGTCGGCGACGTGTTCGAGGTTCTCCCCCCGGAGCAGGAAGCTGATCTGCTGCCAGGCGAAGCCGAGGATGGCCCGCCAGGTCAGCAGCCTGCGACGGTACAGGCCGCGCGCCATCTGGAAGATCGACGCGCCGTGCATGATCGTGTTGTCGACGTCGAAGAACGCCGCCCGGGGCGGGTTCGCCGGATCGACGGTCGGCTCCTGCTCGCCCGTGGACACCCCGCCACTGTATCGGCGCACGAGCGAGCCCGGGGCGCTCGACTACGCTGGCGGGATGGCGCGCATCACCGTGGTCGGCAAGCCGGGGTGCCACCTGTGCGACGTCGCGCAGGAGGTCGTCGAGAGGGTCTGTGCCGAGATCGGCGAAAGCTGGCGCAAGGTCTCGATCGAGGACGACGAGGAGCTGCGGCGGGCCTACTGGGACAAGATCCCGGTGATCATGGTCGACGGCGCCGAACACGCCGTGTATCGCGTCGACGAGACCCGGCTGCGCCGGGCGCTCGCGGTGAGATGATTTCGTAGTCAACTTTGTGCATACGTTCACAAGGCCTAGGCTGAGTGGGACCCGCCGACGAGGGAGCCTGCTCCACCCGTGTCCACGCACAGACCCCACAGGCTGCCGGGCGACGCCCGCCCGGCCATTCCCGAGGCGACCGTCGCCCGGCTGCCGGTATACCTGCGGGCGCTGACCCTGCAGGCCGAGGCCGGGGTGGCCACGATCAGCTCCGAGGAGCTCGCCGCGGCGGCCGGGGTGGGCTCGGCGAAGCTGCGCAAGGACCTGTCGCACCTCGGCTCCTACG
>CAYYCE010000346.1:0-4105 GCA_964469635.1 uncultured Kineosporiaceae bacterium | reverse complement strand
CATGTCCGGCGGCGTCGCCTACGTGCTGGACCTGAGAGCACAACGCGTCAACGCCGAACTGGTGGCGGTGCGGCCGGTCACCGACCAGGAGTCCGAGCTGGTACGCGCGCTGGTGCAGCGCCACCAGGACGAGACCGGTTCGGCGGTGGCCCGCAAGCTGCTCGCGGACTGGGACGGCGCGCGGGTCCGGTTCAGCACCGTCATGCCGCGCGACTACGCCCGCGTGATCGAGGTCCGTCGCGAGGCCGAGGCGGAGGGACTGGACCTGGACGGCGATGTCGTCTGGAAGAGGATCATGGAGGTCTCGCATGCCTGACCCCAAGGGGTTCCTGACCACCCGCGAGCGGGAACTGCCGGCGCGCCGTCCGATCCCGCTGCGGCTGCGTGACTGGGGCGAGGTGTACGAACCGGAGGACTCCGAGGTGCTCCGCCGCCAGGCGGGTCGGTGCATGGACTGTGGGATCCCGTTCTGCCACAACGGCTGTCCGCTCGGGAACCTGATCCCGGAGTGGAACGACCTCACCTGGCGCGACCACGCCCGGGAGGCGGTGGAACGGCTGCACGCGACCAACAACTTCCCGGAGTTCACCGGACGGTTGTGCCCGGCGCCGTGCGAGGCGGCCTGCGTGCTGGGGATCAACCAGCCGGCCGTGACCATCAAGCAGGTCGAGGTCTCGATCATCGATCGCGCCTTCGCGGAGGGCTGGGTCGTCCCCCAGCCCCCGGAGCGGCTCTCGGGCAAGACCGTGGCCGTGGTCGGCTCCGGACCGGCGGGCCTGGCCGCCGCCCAGCAACTGACCCGGGCCGGCCACACCGTGGCGGTCTACGAGCGGGCCGACAGGATCGGCGGCCTGCTCCGGTACGGCATCCCCGAGTTCAAGATGGAGAAGCGTCACCTCGACCGGCGGCTGGCGCAGATGGAGGCCGAGGGCACCCGGTTGCGCCCGGGCGTCGACGTCGGCATCGACATCTCGGCCAAGGCCCTGCGCGACCGCTACGACGCGGTCGTGCTCGCGATCGGGGCCACCGCCTGGCGCGATCTTCCCGTCCCCGGCCGGGATCTGGACGGTGTGATGCAGGCGATGCAGTACCTCCCGCCCGCCAACCGGGCCGCGCTCGGCGAGGAGCCGTTGCCCGATGCGCCGCTGCACAGCGCGGAGGGCCTGGACGTCGTGGTCATCGGCGGCGGGGACACCGGGGCCGACTGCCTCGGCACGGCGCTGCGCCAGGGCGCCCGATCGGTGACCCAGCTCGAGATCATGCCGCGTCCTCCGCAGGAGCGGCCGGAGACCCAACCGTGGCCGACCTACCCGATGATCTACCGGGTCTCCAGCGCCCACGAGGAGGGCGGCGAGCGGGTCTACTCCGTGCAGACGCAGGCCTTCCTGGGCGACGAGTCCGGTCGGGTCCGGGGGTTGCAGCTGGTCGAGGTGGAGTTCGTCGACGGCGCCTTCACCCCGATCTCCGGGACCGAGCGGGAGATCCCGGCGCAGCTGGTGCTGCTGGCCATGGGCTTCCTCGGGCCGCAGCACGAGGGCCTGGTGACGCAGTTGGCCGAGGCGGCCGGACTCGCCCTGGACGCGCGCGGCAACCTCGCCCGTGATGAGGAGTACACCTCGTCGGTGCCGGGAGTGTTCGTCGCCGGGGACGCCGGCCGGGGGCAGTCGCTCATCGTCTGGGCGATCGCCGAGGGCCGCGCCTGTGCGGCCGCCGTCGACAAGTGGCTGACCGGGAGTACGGTGCTGCCGTCCCCGATCCCACCGTCGGCGCGGCAGCTCCTCGCCTAGTCGCATTGCCTCCACCCATCGGTGGTCCCGGGGCCACGTCTGTCCACCGCGTCGAAACGAGGAAAGGGCCGGCCATGCGTCGAGCCAAGATTGTCTGCACGCTGGGGCCCGCAGTGTCCGGGCGCGTGGAGGAGTTGGTGCTCGCCGGCATGGACGTCGCCCGGCTCAACTTCAGCCACGGCAGCCACGACGAGCATCGCATCCGGTACGAGGAGGTCCGGGCGGCCTCCGACCAGGTGCAGCGGGCGGTGGGGATCCTGGCGGACCTGCAGGGGCCCAAGATCCGGCTCGGGGCGTTCTCGAACGGTCCGGTCGTGCTGGGCGAGGGGGACCGTTTCGTCATCACGACCGAGGACGTGGACGGGACGGCGCAGCGTGCCGCGACCACCTACTCCGGCCTGCCCGGGGACTGCCGCCCGGGTCACCTGATCCTGGTCGACGACGGCAAGGTCGCCCTGTCGGTGGCCTCGGTGACCGCCACCGACGTGGTCACCCGCGTCGAGGTCGGGGGGGCGGTGAGCAACCACAAGGGGCTCAACCTGCCCGGCGTCGCCGTGAGCGTTCCCGCACTGTCCGAGAAGGACGCGGACGACCTGCGGTTCGCCCTGTCCCTGGGGGTCGACCTGATCGCCCTGTCGTTCGTCCGCAGCGGCGCCGACGCCGAGGACGTTCGGAAGGTCATGGAGGAGCAGGGGCGCCGGGTCCCGGTGATCGCCAAGATCGAGAAGCCGCAGGCCGTCGAGGACCTCGAGGAGATCGTCGAGGCTTTCGACGGCATCATGGTCGCCCGCGGAGACCTCGGCGTCGAGCTGCCCCTGGACCAGGTGCCGATGGTCCAGAAGCGGGCCGTGGCGATGGCCCGCCGCGCCGCCAAGCCGGTCATCGTGGCGACCCAGGTGCTCGACTCGATGATCACCCTTCCGCGGCCGACCAGGGCCGAGGCGTCGGACTGCGCGAACGCCGTCCTCGACGGCGCCGACGCCATCATGCTGAGCGGGGAGACCTCGGTCGGTCGCTATCCGCTCGAAGCGGTGCGCACCATGGCCCGGATCATCGAGACCACCGAGCAGCAGGGCCTCGACCGGATCCCGGCGCTGGGCACGCGGCCGACCACGAAGGGCGGCGCCATCACCTACGCCGCGGCCGCGGTCGGTGACATGTTGGACGTCAGGCATCTGGTCGCGTTCACCACGACGGGCGACTCCGCCCGGCGGATGGCCCGGCTGCGCTCCCCGATCCCGCTGATCGCGTTCACCCCCGACCCGGCGGTCCGCTCACAGCTCACGCTCACCTGGGGTTCGGAGACCTTCCTCACCGCCGTGGTCGAGAACACCGACGACATGGTGGCCCAGGTCGACGAACTGCTGTTGGAGACCGGCCGCTGCCAGGTGGGCGATCTGGTGGCGATCGTGTCGGGTTCGCCGCCGGGGATCCCGGGATCGCTCAACGCGCTGCAGCTGCATCGAATGGGAGACGCGGTGCGTGGCATGGCGCCCGCCTACCGCAGCGTCTACGAGTGACGTGCCGGGTGCGGGACTCGAACCCGCATGCCTCTCAGCGGCGCATTTTGAGTGCGCTGTGTCTGCCAATTCCACCAACCCGGCCGGTGCACGCACGACTCTATCGACTCCCGCGGGCGTCGCGGAGAGCCGCCGCCGGACGGCGTGTGGGGTCCCCTCCGGTGGCCCGGGGCGTGGGCCGGGGGCGTGGGCCGGGGGCGTGATGTCGCGCGTGCCACTGCCCTCGTCGTCGCGGACTCACTAGGCTGGACCCGTGTCGACCGAGCCCACCCGCGAGTCCATCCCGGAACCCGCCTCCGCAGCGGAGGATTCCGAATCCGGGACGAGTACCGACAAGCGGCGCATCGTCGTCGCCGAGGACGAGGCCCTGATCCGGCTCGACGTCGTGGAGATGCTCCGCGAGGCGGGCTACGACGTGGTCGGCGAGGCCGACAACGGTGAGCAGGCCGTCAGGCTGGCCGAGGAGCTGAGGCCCGATCTGGTCGTGATGGACGTGAAGATGCCCGTCCTGGACGGCATCTCGGCGGCCGAGCGCATCGTCGGCGCCCGGATCGCCCCCGTCGTCCTGCTGACCGCCTTCTCGCAGCGGGAACTGGTGGAACGGGCCCGCGACGCCGGCGCCATGGCCTACGTCGTCAAGCCGTTCAGCTCCGCGGACGTGCTGCCCGCCCTGGAGATCGCGCTGAGCCGGCACGCCGAGATCGCCGCGCTCGAGGCCGAGGTCGCCGACATGGCCGAGCGCTTCGAGACCCGCAAGCTCGTGGAGCGCGCCAAGGGGCTGCTGCAGTCGAAGTTCTC
>CAYYCE010000345.1:0-4107 GCA_964469635.1 uncultured Kineosporiaceae bacterium | reverse complement strand
GAGGAAGTGAAGCGGTTCACTTGACATACTCACGATAGGTGAACCGGTTCACTTCGGCAAGCCCCACCCCTCGTGAATGCGACGCACCCGTCGGTCGCCGCGACGTCGCCGGACCGGCTTCGTATGCTGACCGGATGCCGGAGAGCCGGGTCACGCTCCAGGACGTCGCCGACGAGGCCGGGCTGTCCAAGGCCGCCGCGTCGTACGCGCTGCGCGGCCTCAAGGGCTCGGCGCAGACCCAGGAGTTGGTGCGCGGGGTCGCCGCACGCCTCGGCTACACGGCCAACCCGGCTGCCCAGGCGTTGGCGGGCGGCCGATCCGGGGCGGTCGGGGTGTGCGGCGCCCTGAACGACCTGTGGCACCAGGGGCTCGCCGTCGACGTGGCCGGCAGGTTGCGCGCCGAGGGCTTCTCCTCCTCCATCGCCGACACCGACGCCGATCCACGGCGCGAGCGCGAGGTGGTCGAGGCCATGGCCCGCGACCACCTCGACGGAGTCATGGCCCTGGTGACCGATCCGTCGGGACTCTGGTGGGCCGAGTTGCCGACGCACTTCGTGGTGATCGCGGTCGGCGACGTGCCGGCCCATCGCCCCGACACCCCGTGCGTGGTGTTCGACAACGCCCACGGCGTGCGGATGGCACTGGAGCACCTCACGTCGCTGGGCCATCGCCGCATCGGGCTGCTGACCTCCACCCTGCCCTCGAGCCCGGGGCGTCCCGGCGAGATCGTCGCCGCCCGGTTCGCCGAGGACCGCGGGATCGAACTCGACGTGGTGCCGGTCTCGCCCTCCCCCCGGGGCGCGGGCGAGGCGACGCGCGAACTGCTGGCCGGCCCACGCCGTCCGACGGCGCTGTTCTGCCTCAGCGACTCGATCGCCTTCGCCGCCTATCGTGCGGTGCGCGAGGCCGGTCTGCTGATCCCCGACGACGTCTCGATCCTGGGCTTCGACGACCACGAGCTGGCCGATCTGGTGACGCCCGCCCTCAGCTCCTTCGGCTGGGACGAGGACGCGATCGGGGCTGCCGTCGTCCGCCTGTTCGTCGACGTCATGGACGGCGAGTCCGACGTCCGGGCTGCCCGGGTGGAGTTCCGGCCCGAGCTGGTCGCCCGCGCCTCGACCGCCCCGCCGACCCGAGCGTGGCCCTCGACGTGAGGGGGCGCATCGACGACGGCGCTAGTGACCGGCGCCCGTCACCGGGATCGGGGGCGCCGTGTCGGCCAGCACCGTGGCCACCGCCACCACGACGGTCATGACCGCGAGCTCGACGACGGCCAGGCGCATCAGCGCGGCCATCCCCCGGCGGTCCAGCCGAGGCAGATGGCGGCGGCGGTGCCAGGCACCGAACAGCCCGAGCACCACCAGGCCGAGGACCTTCAAAGCCAGCAGGCGCAGGTACCCCACCCCGTCCGGCGCCGCCAGCAGGGCCCGCACATCGGCGCTGCCGAGCACCGCATAGGCGGTGGTGAGTCCGGACAGGGCCACCACCGCGTAGGCCCAACCCGCGGCCATCGAGTAGGCCCGCACCGCCGGGACCGCCAGCCGGTCGCGCCACAGCCCTGGCCCCAGGACCACCAGGGCGACCAGGCCGCCGACCCAGGCGCCCGCGCCCACCACGTGCATCCCGCGCTGCACCATGACCGCCTGCTCCTCGTGCGAGGAGTGACCGGCGGTCGAGCCGGCCAGCGCGGCGATCACGACCATTCCGCCCGCCAGGGCCGCCTGACCCCGCAGCTCCACCCGGCCGGCACGCCAGGGCCGGGTCACCAGGACCGCCCCGACGGCGCCGACCACGGTCACCGCCGCCCCGGCGCCCAACGCCGTCCCGGTCACGACGGTGCGCAGCACCGCCGGGTAGTTCGGATCGCCGAGGGAGACGCCGCCCGCCCTCGAGACCAGGAGGAGCACCAGGAGGACCTCGGTGAGCGCCCACACCGCGGCGGCGCCGCCGGCCAACCGCGCGGCGGGGCGGTAGGGACGCTCCGGGCCCTGGACCAGGGCCACCAGCACTAACGCGCCCAGGCTCACCGCCCCGGCCGCCTCCGCCAGCACCCTCACCACCGGGACCGCCCAGCGGACCGTCGTCCCCGGATCGCCGAGCAGAGGCGCCTCGGTGATGCCCTGCAGCGGGGCCAGGAGCAGGACGACGAGCAACGCGAGCCCGCCGAGTCCGCCCGCGAGCAGGATCGGCGACTGGCGTGGCGGCACTCAGAGCCGCCGATCGGCGAGCACGGGGAACTGCTCGCGCCAGGCCTGGACGGCGTCCAGATCGATCTCGACCTCGAGCACCTGCTCGCCGTCGCCCGCCTGCGCGAGGACCTCGCCCGTGGCGGCGACCACCTGGCTGTGGCCGCCCATGTCCAGCCCGCCGTGATGGCCGGCGGTGTTGCACTGCACGATCACCGTCTGGTTCTCGATGGCACGGGCACGACCGAGCAGGGTCCAGGCCTCGACCCGGGCGGCGGGCCAGGCGGCCGGCACCAGGACGACGCGGGCACCGGCATCGAGCAGCAGCCGGAACTGCTCGGGGAACCGCAGGTCGTAACAGGTCGCCAGGCCGACGGTGACGTCGCGGCCACCGGGGCCCAGCGGCAGTTCGGCCGTGACGATGTCGGTGCCCGCCTCCATCAACGAGGGCTCGCCCTGCCCGAACCCGAAACGGTGGATCTTGCGGTAGCTCGCCAGGAGCCGCCCGTCGGGGCCGAGCAGCACCGAGGTGTTCCACAGCCCGCGGCCCGTCTCGCCGCGCTCGTCCGGGCCCGCGCCGTCCGGGGCGCGTTCGACGATCGAGCCGGCGTGGACGTGGGCGCCAAGATCGCGCGCCGCTTCGGCCAGGGCCGCGACCACACCGCCCTCCAGCGTCTCGGCCCGCTCGGTCCAGGTTCGGTAGGCGAACCCGCCGGGGGCCCAGAGCTCGGGCAGCACCACAAGGTCGGCGCCCCGTTGGGCGCGCACCGTTTCCGCCACCCGGCGCACCCGGTCGGCGACCGGCTCCTCGTCGCCGTACGCCACTTGCACCACGTGTACCCGCACGGGCCGACCCTACTGACTCGGCGGGCGCCTCCGGGCCCGCGACCACCCCTACGGGCGATTCGTTCGTCAACTAGTTGTGTGCTACAACTAAACAGTGTCCGCCTCCTCGCCCGCCGTCCCGGCGCTGCGGAGCGAGCTCGGCTTCGAGCTCGCCCGGCACGCCAAGCTGTTGCACGTCCTCAAGGGCCGGCTGGCCAGCAGGGCGCCCGCCGGAATGGACTACGCCGCGGTCGGGCTGCTGGTGAACCTGGCCCGGTGCGGCCCCCGCCGCCAGGGCGAACTCGCCGAGGTGGCCGTTCTGGACCCCTCGACCACCAGCCGATACGTCACCCAGTTGGTCCGGGCGGGGCTGGTGGAGCGTCAGGCCGACCCGGACGACGGCCGCGCCGTCCAGCTCATGGCCTCGACCGGGGGTGAACGCCTCGCCGCCGACCTCACGACCTACCGCGAGGAGCTGATCCGCGACCTCCTCGACGGCTGGTCCGAACCCGATCTGACCAGCCTGTTGACCCTGATCCGCCGACTCAACGACCGACTCGACGAACTGCGTCCGAGCCACCAGCCGGCGACACCCCCACCCGACGCCTCCGATCCGTCCACCGAGCAGGAGCTCTGAATGTCCGCAGCGCCCTCGGCCGAATCGACGAATTCGGCCTTCACACAGCGACAGATCGTCGTGATCCTGATCGGGCTCATGTCGGGGATGTTCCTCGCCGCCCTCGACCAGACGATCGTGGCGACCTCCATCCGGACCATCGCCGACGACCTCAACGGGCTCAGCCTGCAGGCCTGGGCGACCACGGCCTACCTGATCACCTCGACGATCTCGACGCCGCTGTACGGGAAGATGAGCGACCTCTACGGTCGCCGCCGCTTCTTCCTGCTGGCGATCGGCGTCTTCCTGATCGGTTCGGCACTCAGCGGTTTCGCGCACTCCATGTACCAGCTCGCCGCGTTCCGCGCCTTCCAGGGCATCGGCGCCGGTGGCCTGTTCTCGTTGGCGCTGGCCATCATCGGCGACCTGGTGCCGCCGCGGGAGCGTGCTCGGTATCAGGGCTACTTTCTAGCCGTCTTC
>CAYYCE010000344.1:0-4117 GCA_964469635.1 uncultured Kineosporiaceae bacterium | reverse complement strand
AGATGCCCAGGACAGCTCCGACGACCACTCCGAACGCATCTACAAGCTCAAGCGCGAGATCGCCGAGTTCCGGCGGGCCGTCGCCCCGCTCGCCCTACCGCTGCACCGGCTGTCCGAGGGCACCGTCTCCGAGTTGCCACCGGATGCCCACCACTTCTTCCGCGACGTCCACGACCACGCACTGCGCGCCGCCGAGGCGATCGAGACCCATGACCGGCTGCTCTCCGACGTGCTGCAGGCCGACTTCGCCCGCCTCGCCGCCAGACAGAGCCAGATCGCGGTGCGGCAGAACGAGATTGCGATGCAGCAGAACCAGGACATGCGCAGGATCTCGGCCTGGGCCGCCATCGGACTGGTACCCACCGCGATCGCCGGGATCTACGGCATGAACTTCCACTTCATGCCCGAACTCCGTTGGCACTACGGCTATTTCGCTGCCCTGGCGGTCATCGCGACGACCTGCACGGTGCTCTACCGCGCGTTCCGGCGCAACGGCTGGCTCTGAGGCTGACGCCGAACGCCCCGGACGGCGACCTGCTCAGCTGCAGCGCGTGCCCTCATCGGGCACGGAGCCATCGAGCAGGTAGGCATTCACCGCGTTGTCGATGCACGTGCTGCCTCTCTGGTAGGCGGTGTGCCCGTCCCCCACGTAGGTCAGCAACCGGCCGCTCGACAGCTGCGAGGCCAGCGCCTTCGCCTCCTCGTACGGTGTGGCCGGATCGTTCGTCGTCCCCACCACCAGGATCGGCGCAGCTCCCGCGGCGTGCACCGACCGCTCCGGCATCACCGCTGGGTAGGGCCACTGCTCGCAACTGACCTGACCCCAGCCCATCACGTCGCCGAACGGCGGGTAGGCCTTCTTCATCCGCTCGGCGTCGGCGGCGATCTCGTCGAGGGACCTGGTCTCGCCGTGGTCGAGGCACGAGATCGGCGTGTACACCTGCAACAGCTGGCCGTAGACCCCGTCCGGATCCCGCTCGAGGTAGGAGTCGGCAAGGATCAGCATGGTCGACCCGTCGCCGGTCAGCGCCTCGGTCAGTGCCTGCGAGACCAGCGGCCAGTAGTCCTCGCTGTACATCCCGGTCAACAGGCCGGTCAGGAACAGCGCCTGGGTCAGCGGACGGTCGTCCGTCCGCAGCGGCTTGGCGTCGATCTGCGCGCTGAGCCGGTCCAGCTGGGCCAGGGCGTCCTGGACGCTGCCGCGCAGCGGGCAGTCCGGCCCCGACAGGCAGTCGTCGATGTAAGCTCGGACGGCGCGAGCGAACCCCCGTGCCTGCCCCTCGGCGTACTGCTGCCCGTTCAACGACGGGTCGATCGCGCCGTCGAGGACCAGCCGGCCCACCCGCCACGGGAACGTCTCGGCGTACCAGGCCCCCAGGTAGGTGCCGTACGAGGCGCCGACGTAGCTGAGCACCGTGTCCCCGAGCACCGCGCGCAGCACGTCCATGTCCTTGACCGTTTCGAGGGTATCCAGGTGCTTGAGCAACTCGCCGGTATGCGCCTCGCACGCCGTGGCGAACTCCTTGGTCGACTCCACCAGCGCCCTCTCCTCGGCAGGGGTGTCCGGGGTGGCGTCCTGGGCGTAGAACGCGTCGAGGGCCGAGTTGGGCAGGCACTCCACCGCCGGCTCGCTGGCCCCGACCCCACGGGTGTCCCAGCTGACGATGTCGTAGACCCGACGGATCTGCTTGGGAAGGTCGTCGACCACCGCCTGGATGTACGACACCCCGGATGCCCCGGGCCCGCCCGGGTTGAACAGCAGCGACCCGATCCGGCTGCCGGTGGCCGCGCGCCGGGTGACCGCCAGTTTCAGCGTCGCCCCGGCGGGGTCGTCCCAATCCACCGGGACGGTGACCATTGCGCACTGGAACCCTTGGACGCACCGGGACCACGACGGCTTCTGCCCGTAGAACTCCGCCAGCGCGGGATCGGACGCCGGATCCACCCCCTCCGCCGACCCGGATCCGGCGGGCGCCGCAGTGCCCGGCTGTGCCGGCTCGGCTCCGCCGTCGCCCGCCGGAGAGCAGGCCGCTAGAGCCGACACCACCACAACCAGGGCGGCGAGGACGGCGGTCAGCGACCCGCCGGCCCGAGACCGACGGGCCGACCCGGAAAGCATCATGGTGTGACCAAACCCCTACAGATGGACCGCCCGAAGGGCAGCAGGCTATCCCGGTCGGCGTCCGGCTCCCGCATCCACGGACGGCAGTAGCGCCACCATGAGCGCCTCGACGGCCAGCAGCGGCGCGACGTTGGCCTCGATCCGTTCGCGGGTCGCGCCGATGGCCTCCATCCGCCGCAACGTGGCCTCCGGCGGCCAGGCTGCCGCCGCGTGGCCGATCTGCTGTGACATCTCCTCGTTGGTCAGCCCCACGCCGGCGTCGAGTTGCACCATCAACACGTCGCGGTACAGGGACAGCAGATCCACCAACGCCCGGTCGAGGACGTCGCGCTGGGCCCGGGTGGCGCGCCGTCTCTGGTTCTCCTCCAACGCCTTCACCTGCGAGCGCACCGCCGGCGGCAGGGTCGTGGCGCCCTCGGCGCCGAGGGCGTGCAGCAACGCGGCCCGCTCCGTGGCGTCCCGCTCGCCGGTCGCGGCCCTGGCCTCCTCGGCGGCCAGGTCGACGAGGTTCCCGGCCGCCATCACGGCAGCGCCCACGCTGGTCAGGCCGGCCGGCAGCCGAAGGATCTCACGGCGGCGGATCCGCGCCCCCTCGTCGGTGGCCAGTCGGCGGGCCAGACCCACGTGGCTGCCCGCGGCCCGCGCCGCGAACGCCGCCACCGGCGGGTCCACCCCGTGGCGCCGCACCAGCAGTTCGGCGACGTCCTCGACCGGCGGAACCCGCAACCCCACGTGCCGGCACCGCGAGCGGATCGTCACCAGAACGTCGTCCGGGCTCGGCGCGCACAGCAGCCACACCGTGCGCGGCGGAGGCTCCTCGATCGCCTTGAGAAGCAGGTTCCCGGAGGTGTCGTTGAGTCGGTCGGCGTCCTCGATCACGATCACCCGCCACCGGCCGAGCGTCGGCCGTTGCGAGGCCAGGGTGACCAGGGGACGTACCTCGTCCACCCGCAGGTGCACATGCTCGGTGGCCACCAGGGTGACGTCCGGGTGAGCACCCGCCAGCGCCGTCCGGCACTCGTGACACCGGCCGCAGCCGCCGTCGGCGCACTGCAACGCCGCCGCGAAGGCCCGGGCGGCCGTGGAACGCCCGCTTCCCGGGGGCCCGGTGACCAACCACGCGTGAGTCATGCCCACGGCGCCCCCGTCGCCGCTCCGCTCGGTGACGCGTTCGAGGACGGCGACGACCTCCGCCTGTCCCACCAGGTCGGACCAGACGCTCACCGGTCGCCCCAGATCCCGAAGATCTGGTCGCGCAGATCGATCTGTCCGGTGTCGGAGTCGGCCTCGACGGCAGGCCCGGTCGGGGACGGGGCGCCGGGTTCGGGCCGGCGCACCGCGGGCGTGAACAGGCCGCTCTGCGGGGACGGTGCCGGATCGGGCGTCCCCTCGGGCGCCGCAGGCGGTGACGCGGCCTCGGGCGCACGATCACTGGCGCGGGTCTGGGCCGCCAGCATCCCGAGGTCCATCGGCATCGTGGACGGCGGCCCCACCTCCGCCGCCTGGGCGAAAGGGTGGGCCTGCGGCACCCGCAACGGCAGCGACTCGGTGACGACCGCATCTGCCGATGTCCCCGGTGGCGCCACCTCGTCGGGCGGTGCGAACGAACCGTCGGACGGCGCGGGTGCTGCGGTCGCGGGCAGCCCCCCGGCCTCGGCGGCGAACCAGGCCCGCCGCGACGGCCTGGCGACGTGGCTGCCCCGGGGACGCCGGGGCGGGGTCTCGGCATCGTCGACCGGGGTGGGCCCCGCCGACGGCCGCGGAGCAGGCCAGTCGCCGGCCGGCGTGCCCGGGGGGGCCGAGGAACCGGACCACGACGCGGGGCCGTCGGCCGGGGGCGACGAGTCCGATGGTGGCGGCACCGGTGACGGGGTCGTTGACGGGGGCGGCGGGGGCGGCGCGGCGAGCTCGGCCTCGGGCTTGGCCCGCCGTCCCGCCGGGCGGGCCGACGCCACCGACGGCGGAGTCGACGGTGAAGGCCGAGTCGTCGACGGA
>CAYYCE010000343.1:0-4118 GCA_964469635.1 uncultured Kineosporiaceae bacterium | reverse complement strand
CCTGATCACCGGACCGACCGGATCGGGCAAGACCACCACGCTCTACTCCGCCATCGCCGAGATCTCCGTCCCCGACCGCAACGTCGTCACGCTCGAGGATCCCGTCGAGGTTCAGCTCCCGGGGATCACCCAGGTCGGCGTCAATGTCAAGGCCGGCATGACGTTCGCGGCCGGACTGCGCTCGATCCTGCGGCAGGACCCCGACATCATCCTGGTCGGCGAGATCCGCGACGGCGAGACCGCCGAACTGGCACTCAAGGCGGCCATGACCGGCCACCTGGTGCTGACCACGCTGCACACCAACTCGGCCGTGGCCGCTCTGACCCGGCTGGTCGACATGGGGATCGAACCGTTCATGGTGGCCTCCTCGCTGACCTGCGCGATCGCGCAGCGGCTGGTCCGCCGGCCGTGCGACGCCTGCCTCGAGCGGTACACCCCGGACGACGTGACCCTGACCGGGCTCGGCCTGACCCGGGACGACCTGACCGGCAACGAGCCGATGCGCGGCGCCGGCTGCACCGAGTGCGGCGGCACGGGCTACCGCGGCCGGACGGCGGTCTACGAGGTGCTCGAGGTGGACGGCCCGATGCGCCAGGTGCTGCTGTCCGACCCCACCGAGGGCGCGATCTCTGCCCAGGCGCGGGCGGCCGGGATGACCACGCTGCGCGCCAGCGCGATCGAGAAGGCGATGAAGGGCGAGACCACCTTCGAGGAGGCCATCCGCGTCACCCATTCCGATCACTCGGGCGGCTCGCACTGCCCGGCCTGCGAACGGCCGGTGGAGACCGGCATGGTCGTCTGCCCGTGGTGCGCCACGATCCTCGACCGGGGTCACTGCCGAGAGTGCGCCAAACCCCTGGACGCCGACTGGAAGATCTGCCCCTGGTGCCGCACCCCGGCCCAGGTCGACGAGACCCCGGCGCGGGCCGCCGTCCAGCCGCCCCGCCAGCTGCGACCGGCGACCGGGACGTCCCCCGGTCACGCCCAGCCGGGGCGGTCGGCCCAGGCCCCCTCCGGTCCCGCACCCGCACGATCCCCCCAGGCCCCCTCCCGCCAGGCCCCCTCCCGCCAGGCCCCGCCCCGCCAGGTCCCGCCTCAGGTCCCCCGGCAGGGCCCACCCCGCCAGGGCCAGCCACATCAGGGCCCACCACATCAGGGCCCGCCACATCAGGGACCGCCACATCAGGGACCGCCACATCAGGGACCGCCACATCAGGGACCGCCGCGTCAGGGCCCGCCGCGTCAGGGCCCGCAGACGGGTCAACCCGGCCACCCCCAACCCGGCCACCCCCAACCCGGCCAGACGCGACCGGCACAGGCGCGACCGGTACAGGCACCACCCGCCCAGACCAGACCCGCCGCCCGGCCGCAGCCGGGGCAGTCGCCGACCGAACGCACGGCGTCCGAGGCGCCGTCGCAGCGACCACAGATCCCCAGCCGACCGGGATCACCCCCCGGCCGCAGGAGCTGACTCCCCCGGCGGCCTACGATTGGGATATGTCTGCCACCTCCCCCCTCACCGCCGACGCCGTCCAGGCGGCGCTGGCCACCGTCAACGATCCCGAGATCCGCCGTCCCATCACCGAACTCGACATGGTCCGGTCGGTGGCCGTGGACGGCGGCCACGTCACGGTCGACGTCCTGCTCACCGTGCCCGGGTGCCCCATGAAGGACCAGATCACGCGCGAGGTCACCGCCGCGGTCAGTGCCCTCGACGGCGTGAGCGAGGTCACCGTGCAGCTCGGCGTCATGAGCGAGGAACAGCGGACGGGGCTGCGCCAGAAGCTGCGCGGCGGACCGGCCGAGGGCCGCGACATCGTGTTCAACCGTCCCGGCGACACCACCCGGATCTACGCCGTCGCCTCGGGCAAGGGCGGGGTCGGCAAGTCGAGTGTGACCGTGAACCTGGCGGTGGCCCTGGCCGCCCAGGGCCTGTCGGTCGGGGTTCTGGACGCCGATGTGTACGGCTTCTCGATCCCGCGGATGCTGGGCGTCACCGGTCAGCCCACCAAGGTCGACGACATGCTCATGCCGCCGCTGGCCCACGAGGTGAAGGTGATCTCGATCGGCATGTTCGTGCCGGGCAACCAGCCGGTGGTCTGGCGCGGGCCGATGCTGCACCGGGCCCTCGAGCAGTTCCTGGGCGACGTGTACTGGGGGGAGCTCGACGTCCTGCTGCTCGACCTGCCGCCGGGCACCGGCGACGTGGCGATCTCGATCGCCCAGCTGCTGCCCACCGCCGAACTGCTCGTGGTCACCACGCCCCAGACCGCGGCCGCCGAGGTGGCGGAGCGGGCCGGGTCGGTCGCGCTGCAGACCAAGCAGCAGATCGTCGGCGTGATCGAGAACATGTCCTGGCTGGACCTGCCGGACGGCTCACGGATGGAGGTCTTCGGCGCCGGCGGCGGCGCGGAGGTCTCGCGCTCGCTCAGCCAGGCCGTCGGTGCCCGGGTGCCACTGCTCGGGCAGGTGCCGATGGACCTCGCGCTGCGCGCCGGCGGCGACTCCGGAACCCCCGTCGTGGTCTCGGACCCGGACTCGGCGGCCGGCGCCGCGCTGCGCGGGATCGCCGAGAAGCTGGCCGCGCGCGGACGCACCCTTGTCGGCCGCTCGTTGGGCCTGACCCCCGCCGCCGGCTGACCCCCGCCGCCGGCTGACCCCCGCCGCCGGCCTGGCCCCCGGCCTCACGACAGGCCCCGTGCCGTGATCGGGGGGATCAGGTGGCGTCGGGGTCGAACCGCGGCCCGGACGGCGCCTCATCGGCGGGTCCGGGCGTCTCGGAGCCTCCCGGAGCGCTCCCGGTGCCGGTCGCCGAGCCGGTCGCGGAGGCGCGGGGGGGCCGCGACCCGCCTGAGGCGCGCTGGTCTGACCTCATGCCCAGCGGGTCGTCGACATCGATGCTCTCGGCGAGTGCCTCCCGGACGATCCGGCGCGGGTCGTACTGGCGGGGGTCGAGTCTGCGCCAGTCCAAGTCGTCGAATTCGGGGCCGAGCTCGGCCCGGACCTGTTCGGAGGCGCCCTGCGCCATCCGACGCAGCTCACGCACCAGCCTCGCCAGCTGCTGGGCATAGGTCGGCAACCGCTCCGGCCCCAGCACCACGGCGGCCAGGATCAGCAGGACGATGAACTCCTGGCCGCTGATCCCGAACATTTTCGAACTCTAACTCTCGGCGGCGGCGAGCGTCACCGTCAGGGTGAACCGCCGACCGTCCCGCAGGACGGTGAGCTGGGTCGTGTCACCGACCGCCTTGGCCCGGATCGCCACGATCAGCTCCACGGAACTGGTCACCGGCCGGCCGTCGATCGCCACGATGACGTCGCCCGGTTTCACCCCCGCCACGTCGGCCGGTCCGCCCGGGGTGACCGGCTCCCCACCGGCCTGCCCCGCATCGATCACCTTGACGCCCTCGCCGTCATATCGCCGGTCGAGCTGGACGCCGATGATGGGGTGCTCGACGACCCCCTTGCTGATGAGCATCTCGGCGATCCGGTGCGCCTGGTTCGACGGGATCGCGAAGCCGAGGCCGATGTTGCCGCTGGTGCCCGAGGACAGTCCGCTGCCCGGAGCCCGAGCGATGGCCGAGTTCACCCCGATGACGTGCCCCTCGACGTCCACCAGCGGCCCCCCGGAGTTGCCCGGGTTGATCGCGGCGTCGGTCTGGATGGCGTTCATGTAGGAGGTGTCGCTGCCGCTGCCGTCACCCGCGCTGACGGGACGGTTCTTGGCGCTGACGATGCCGGTGGTCACGGTGCCCTGCAGGCCGAGCGGCGCCCCGATCGCGATGACGGGATCGCCCACCGCGACGGCGTCGGAGTCGCCGAAGACCAGCGGTCGCCGCTCGCCGACCTCGGTCTTCAGCACGGCCAGGTCGTAGGAGGCGTCGCTGCCGACCACGGTGGCCCGCTGCTGGGTGCCGTCGTCGAGGACGACCGTCAGCGTGGCCTGGGCGAACGCCGAGGCCACGTGGTGGTTGGTCAGGATGTGACCCTGGTCGTCGATGACGAACCCGGATCCGGTGCCCTCCTCGCCCTGGGCGTCGGAGACCTTGATCTCGACGACGCTGGGCAGCACCTGCGAGGCGATCCCCGCGACACTGTCGGCCGGCCGCACCACGACC
>CAYYCE010000342.1:0-4128 GCA_964469635.1 uncultured Kineosporiaceae bacterium | reverse complement strand
CTACTGGTGCGCCTCCGACCCCAGCGACGTCGCGCGGGTCGAGGACCGCACCTTCATCTGCTCGGCCAACGAGGACGACGCCGGCCCCACCAACCACTGGAAGGCCCCCGACGAGATGCGGGCCACGCTGAACCCGCTGTTCGACGGCTCCATGCGCGGCCGCACCATGTACGTGATCCCGTTCGTGATGGGCCGGCTCAACGCCGAGGTCCCCTTCTACGGCGTCGAGATCACCGACAGCCCCTACGTCGTGGTGTCCATGCGGATCATGACCCGGATGGGTCAGGACGTGCTCGACGCGATGGGCGCCGACGCGAACTGGGTCAAGTGCGTGCACAGCGTGGGCGCCCCACTGGAGCCCGGCCAGACCGACGTGCCGTGGCCGTGCAACGACACGAAGTACATCACCCACTTCCCCGACACCCGGGAGATCTGGTCCTACGGTTCCGGTTACGGCGGCAACGCGCTGCTCGGCAAGAAGTGCTACGCGCTGCGGATCGCGAGCGCCATGGCCCGCGACGAGGGCTGGATGGCCGAGCACATGCTGATCCTCAAGCTGACCAGCCCGGAGCAGAAGGCCTACTACATCGCCGCCGCATTCCCGAGCGCCTGCGGCAAGACCAACCTGGCCATGCTCGAGCCCACCATCCCCGGGTGGAAGGCCGAGATGGTCGGCGACGACATCGCCTGGATGCGCTTCGGCCCCGACGGCCGGCTCTACGCCCAGAACCCCGAGGCCGGCCTGTTCGGCGTCGCCCCCGGCACCGGGTACGACACCAACGCCAACGCGATGCGATCCACCGAGGCCGGCAACTCCATCTTCACCAACGTCGCCTACACCGACGACGGCGACGTCTGGTGGGAGGGCGCCACCAAGGAGCCCCCGGCGCACCTGACCGACTGGAAGCGGCGCAGCTGGACCCCGGACAACGGCGAGCTGAGCAGCCACCCGAACAGCCGGTTCTGCACCCCGATCAAGAACTGCGACATCCTCGCGGACGAGTACGACGACCCGCAGGGCGTGCCGATCTCGGCGATCCTGTTCGGCGGCCGCCGGCGCGCCGTCGTTCCCCTGGTCACCGAGGCCCGGGACTGGGCGCACGGGGTGTTCATGGGCGCCACGACCAGCAGCGAGACCACGGCCGCGGCCACCGGCGCGGTGGGCGTCGTCCGGCGCGACCCGATGGCCATGCTGCCGTTCATCGGTTACCACGCCGGCGACTACTTCAAGCACTGGCTGGAGATCGGCAAGACCGGCGACGCCGCCAAGCTGCCGCGAATCTTCTTCGTCAACTGGTTCCGCAAGAGCGAGGACGGCCGGTTCCTGTGGCCGGGCTTCGGCGACAACAGCCGGGTGCTGGAGTGGATCATCGGCCGGATCGAGGGCACGGCGGACGCCGCCGAGACCCCGATCGGTCTGGTGCCGGCGGCGGGTTCGCTGGACCTGGACGGCCTGGACATCAGCCCCGAGGACGTCGCCGAGGTCACCTCGGTGGACACCGAGGCCTGGCGCGGCGAGGTGCCGCTGATCGAGGAGTGGTTCGCCAAGATCGGTCCCAAGACGCCGTCGACGCTGCTCGACGAGTTGGACGCGCTCAAGACGCGGCTCGGGATGCAGTGACCCTGGGCGCCTCGCGGCGCACGAACTGAGGAAGCGGTCGGCCGGTCTGCGTGATGGGGACCGGCCATCCGCCGTCCCGGCCTCATTCGTACAGCACGTACTCCGGGCGCGGGGACAGCGCCATGACCTCCCGGGCGCGCATCAGCCTCGATGCCCCCTCCGTGTCCTCGTCGAAGAAGAGCTTGAACCCGGGGTGGAAGACCGGCGACATCGACGTGGTGAGCCGCGTCCAGGTCGCGATCTTCGCGCCCGGCGGCCCGATGCCGTCGACGCTCTTGACCATGGCCACGCCCTCGCGACCGGCGAGGGCCCTCTCACCGCGCACGATGGACGGCGACAACTGGTGCACGACGACGACCTTCTGCGGCAGGTCGTACCGCGCCACCAGGGCGGCGACGTAGGCGCTGACCGCGTCGAGTTCGGCGCCGGTGACGGACCCGAAGCTGCGACCGGGGACCCTCGGGGCCGCCACCGCCCACTCCGGGTCCAGGGCAAGGCCCACGTCCGGCTCGCGCAGCCAGCGCTCCAACCCCTTGACCTCGTTCAGGAAGCGGGCGCGGCCCGGCTGGATGTTCAGCAGCAGCAGGGCCCGGTGGCGACGCGCGGCCGCCAGGTGGCGGTCGATGACGTCCTCGTCGATGCGGGAGCGGTACTTGCCGTCCCGGCCGGGGCTGCGGTGCGCCACCACGGTGACGAGTTCCAGCACCGGGAGCACCTGGCGGCCGTCGGACCGGTAGGACCTCCCGATCCTCTCGATGTCGTCGACGCGCTCGTCGAGGTCGCCCACGCCGAGCCGGCCGAAGGCGGCCGATCCCGGGCCGCCGCTGAACCCGATCAGCCGGTACCGGGGAAACACCTCGCGACCGCCCCGGGGCAGTTGCGGCGGCCGGGTGGCGGACGGCGAGGGGGTCACGGACGGTGAGGGCGAGGTGGCCGGGGCGCCGGACGACACGGCGCCGGACGACACGGCGCCGGACGACACGGCGCCGGACGAGGCTGCGGCCGGGTAGGACAGCCCCGTCGAGTCGGCGGAGACCGACCGGTTCCCGACGACCAGCAACGCGACGAGCCCGACGCCGGCCACTGCCGCCACCACGGCCGGCATCGCAGCCGATGGACGGCGGCGCGACGCCCTCATCGACGTCTCCTCCCCGGGTGGTGTGGACGGCAACGGGCCCCGTTCGTTGGTCACCGAACGGGGCCCGTCATCGTCGGCGGAGGCGGCGGGATTTGAACCCGCGATGGGGTTGTAGCCCCAAACCCGCTTAGCAGGCGGGCGCCATAGACCGGACTAGGCGACGCCTCCTCGAACCGGGCCAGGGTAGCGGGCGTCGCTGAGGACGGGCAAAAGCCCGATCCGAGGTCTCGTCCCGCCTGTGTCCCGCCTGTGTCCCGCCGGGTGCCGAGAAGCCCGCCACCTGCACCGCCGCGTGTCATCGCCCGAGGGCGGGAGCACATCTGGTCACCGGCTCGACACCGCCGTGATGTGCGACCATGATGCTGACCGAGCGGGCGATGAATCCTGTGAACGACCCCCGGACCACGACCGTCGGCCCGCGATTGCCCCGGAGGTGCCTCGAGTGACCCAGGTCGTGCCGAACCCCGGTCGGCATACCTGGCATGAGGAGACCCCACCCCCATCGGCCCCTGTGATCCCCCCGACGGCATCGGGTCACCGCGACGACGCCGTCGGCGACCCCGGGCCGGTCACCCGGTTGCAGGATCGATCGGCGCCGGCTCGGGGCCGGCACGCCACCAGCTACGGGCAGAACTTCCCCCGGGTCGTCGGGTGGACCCTGCTGGGCAGCCTGGTGCCGGGTGCCGGGCTGCTGGCCGCCGGTCGCCGCACCTCGGGCACGATCGCCGTGGCCGTGGCCACCCTGATCGCGTCCACCGCGATCACCTACGCGATGATCGGCGACCCGATGGCGCTGCTCGGCGCCATGGTGAGCAAGCCCGACCGGCTGCTCCTGCTGGCCGGCGGGCTCCTGTTCCTCGTCCTGCTGTGGGTGCTGGTCGTCCTGGGGACCCACGCCGCGTTGCGGCGCTACGCCCACCTGGGGACCGGTCAGCGCGTGATGTCGGCCCTGCTGATCACCTCGTTGAGCCTCGCGGTGGCGCTGCCCACCGCCAAGGTGGGCGACTACGCCCTGATCCTGCGCGACACCGTGACGGGCATCTTCGGCACCACCACCACGGCCGCCGGCGGCGGCACCCGACCGGACCGCGCCGCCGCGGACCCCTGGGCCAATCTGCCCCGGGTCAACGTGCTGCTGATCGGTTCGGACGCCGGGGCCGACCGGGTCGGCATCCGGCCGGACACCCTGATCGTGGCGAGCATCGACACCAGGAGCGGCGACACGGTGCTGTTCTCGCTGCCGCGCAACCTCCAACGGGTCCCCTTCCCCGCGGGGACGCCGCAGGCGGCCCTGTATCCCTACGGATTCGACTGCCCCGACGCCAACGGAGTGCAGCAGTGCCTGCTCAACGCCTTCTGGACCTTCGGC
>CAYYCE010000341.1:0-4141 GCA_964469635.1 uncultured Kineosporiaceae bacterium | reverse complement strand
ACCTACACCTTCGAGGGCGACCAGGTCCATGTCACCAATCCCAAGCAGGCCAACGCGCTGGGGATCGAGGTCGTCTACCAGGACCTCGCGCTGTGCGACAACCTGGACGTCGTCCAGAACATGTTCCTCGGCCGCGAGCTCACCGGCAGTGCCACGCTCGACGAGACGACCATGGAGCGCCGTGCCAGGGAGACCCTGGACGGCCTGTCGGTGCGCACCCTGAAATCGGTGCGACAGTTGGTCGCCAGTCTCTCCGGCGGCCAGCGGCAGACCGTCGCCATCGCCCGGGCCGTGCTGTGGAACAGCAAGCTGGTCATCCTCGACGAGCCGACGGCCGCGCTCGGCGTCGCGCAGACCGAGCAGGTGCTCCACCTGGTGCGCCGGCTCGCGGACAACGGCCTGGCCGTGATCCTGATCTCGCACAACATGAACGAAGTGTTCGAGGTGGCGGACAACGTGGCGACGCTGTACCTCGGCCAGATGGCCGCGCAGGTGCAGGCGGCCGAGGTCGACCGGGCCCGTGTCGTCGAGCTGATCACTTCCGGTCGCAGCGGCGACCTCGGGCTGGTCAAGGAGGTTCTGGCATGACTGCCACCGAACGGACGTCCGTCGCGCCGGAGGTGGCCACCGGCCAGGGCGGTGGCATCGCCGAATCCCTGAATGCGTACTGGAACCGGGTGCGCGGCGGCGACATCGGCGCGCTGCCGGCCGTGCTCGGGTTCCTGGTCCTGGTGATCCTGTTCTCGGCCCTCAAGTCCGACCTGTTCCCGACCGCCTACAACGCGGCCAATCTGTTGCAGCAGGGCGCCGCGGTGATCTACATCGCCATGGGCCTGGTCTTCGTTCTGTTGCTCGGCGAGATCGATTTGTCGGCCGGACTCACCGCGGGCTCCTCCGCGGCGATCATGGGCGTGCTGATGACGGAGCGGGGGCTGGCCTGGCCGCTGGCCCTGCTGGGTTGCCTGGCCTTCGGGGCGACGGTCGGACTGGTCATGGGCTACCTGGTCGCGATCCTGGGGATCCCGTCCTTCGTGGTCACCCTGTCCTTCTTCCTCGGGCTGCAGGGCGTGCTGCTGTGGGTGATCGGCAACGGGGGCACGATCTCGATCAGGGACAAGACCATCCTGTCCGTCATGAACAAGAACCTCCCCGTGTGGTTGGGCTGGGCCCTGTTCGGGATCGCCATCCTGCTCTATGCCGGGCTGAGCCTGAACCGGCGCCGCAGCCGCACCGCGGCGGGTCTACCGACCGATTCGATGGCGGTGACCCTGGCCAAGGTCGCCGGCCTGGCGCTGATCCTGGGGGGCGCGACCTGGATCCTCAGTGTGGAGCGCGGCGTCAACCCCACCGTGGCCTCGCTCAAGGGCGTGCCCGTCATCGTCCCGATCACCGCGGTGTTCGTGCTGGTTCTGACGTTCCTGCTGCGCCGGACCAAGTTCGGCCGGCACATCTACGCCGTCGGCGGCAACACGGAGGCGGCCCGCCGGGCCGGCATCAACGTCGCCCAGGTCAAGATCGGCTGCTTCGTGATCGGGTCCACCATGGCGGCCCTGGCCGGAGTGGTGTTCGCCTCCCGGGACCGTTCGATCTCGCCGTCCACCGGTGGTTCGACCACGCTGTTGCTGGCGGTCGGCGCCGCGGTCATCGGCGGCACCTCGCTGTTCGGCGGCAAGGGGCGGATCCTCGATGCGATCGTCGGCGGTCTGGTGATCGCGGTGCTGGCCAACGGCATGCCGCTGATCACCTCCCGCAGCGAGGCTCAGTTCATCGTCACCGCGCTCGTGCTTCTGCTCGCCGCGGGCGTCGACGCGGTCTCTCGTCGCCGGGCGGCTGCCAGCGGTCGTTAGCGGACGAGGCGATGACCAGGACGTCCGGGCGCCGCGGGGCGGCCCGGCCGGTGCAGCCGGTCCGGGCTGCCCGCGGCGGCACCCAGGAGGACGTGCGACGTCACAACCTCGGCACCGTACTCGTGCACGTCCACGAGTCGGGCCCGCTCACCCGCGCCGAGCTGACCAACCGGATGGGCCTGAACCGGAGCACGATCGGTGCCCTGGTCACCGAACTCGTCGAGCTCGGTGCGGTGGTCGAACGGCGTCCGGCCGGCGCCACCGGCGGCCAGAGCGGCGCCGGCCGGCCGTCCCTGGTGGTGGGGCCCGCCGGTGAGCGGGTCCAGGTGGTCGCGGTCGACTTCGAGGTGGACCGGGTGCGCGTCGCCCTGGTCGGCCTCGGCGGGTCGGTGACGGCCCGGCGGTCGCGGCGTCTGAGCCGGACCCGCGACCCCGAGGACGTGATGGCCATGATCCTCGACATGATCGGGTCGGTGTGGGCGGATCCCGCTCGGGGTGCGGACATCGTCGGGCTGGGCGTCTCGCTGCCCGGGGTGATCCGGCAGAGCGACGGGTGCGTCCGGTTCGCGCCGAACCTGGGGTGGGTGGACGTGCCCCTGGCGGAGATGCTCCAGGCCCGGCTTCCCGACCTGCCGGTGTGGCTGGGCAACGACGCCGACCTGGGCCTGCTCGCCGAGCACCGCCGCGGCGCCGCCCGGGGCGTCGGCGACGCCGTCTTCCTCGCGGGGGACGTCGGCGTCGGCGGCGGCATGATCATCGACGGTCGGCCGCTCGTCGGGGCGGGTGGCTACGCCGGCGAACTCGGTCACATGGTGGTCAACCCGGACGGCCTGCCCTGCCGGTGCGGGGCCCGCGGCTGCTGGGAGACCGAGATCGGGCTGCCCGCGATCGCCCGTGCCCTGGGCCTGGGTCAGGACTTCAGGTCGGAGGAGCTGCCCGCCGCCCTGCTCGGTGACGGCGTCCCGGCGGGCGCTCTCGATCGGGTCGGGCACTACCTGGGACTGGGCATGGCGAGCATCGTCAATCTGGTCAACCCGAGGCTGTTCATCGTCGGCGGCGTCCTGCGCGAGGTGTACCCGCTGGTGGAGCGGACGGCGATGGCCTCGCTGCGCGAGCGGGCCCTGGCCGCGCCCGCCGAGCAGGTCCGGATCGCCGTTCCGCTGCTGGGCGGCGACGCGGCGCTCGTGGGCGCCTCGGAGCTGGCCTGGTCGGACCTGCTGGCCGATCCGACGGCCGTGCTCGGGGCCAGGCGGCTGCGGGCCTCGCCGTGAGCCGGATCCGGGGGTGAGCGCCGACCCGCCGCACCTGCCCCCGGGCTGGCCCGAACCGGTGCGCCCGCCCGGGACGGCCGACTGGCAGCGCAGCGCCTCGTCCTGGCTGCTCGACCGGTGCCCGGCCGACTACCGCGGCCATGCCGTGCTGACCCGTCACCCGCTGGCCCTGGCCTACCTGGCCCTGCGGCACGTGGACGGCGAACTGGCGGGGCTGCGCGAGGCGCGCAGCGGCCTGCGGACGACGCTGTCGCCGTGGCTCGAGCCGCCGGTGGTGGCCCAGCTCCTGGAGGTGCTCGACCTGGAGGAGGCGCGGCTGATGGCCGCCCGACGCGGGGTGGAACTGGTGACCCGCGCGCTGCAGGGACGGGGCTGGGTGCCACGGCTGTGACCGGGGGATCGGGCGCACCTGCCGGGTTCGACCGGTCGATGTGGGCCCGGGACTCCTAGACTCGGGTTCGGTGGCCGGTGCGTGACCGGTCCAAGGAGGTCGCAGCCGGTGGTGCAACTCGCGTCGATCGCAGGGCCGGAGAACCTGCGTGGCCTCACTCCGGACGAGCTGGTCGAACTGGCGGCCCAGATCCGGACCTTCCTGGTCGAACAGGTCTCGCGCACGGGGGGCCACCTGGGACCCAATCTCGGCGTCGTGGAGCTCACCCTGGCGCTGCATCGGGTGTTCCGCTCCCCGCACGACCGGATCGTCTTCGACACCGGCCATCAGGCCTACGTCCACAAGGTGCTCACCGGGCGGCACGACTTCTCCGGGCTGCGCCACGCGGGGGGGTTGTCGGGCTACCCGAGCCGCTCCGAGTCCGAGCACGACATCGTCGAGAACTCCCACGCCTCGACGGCTCTGTCCTGGGCCGACGGCATCGCCAGGGCGCACCAGCTGCGCGGCGAGGACGACCGGCACGTGGTCGCGGTGGTCGGGGACGGCGCGTTGACCGGCGGCATGGCCTGGGAGGCGCTGAACAACATCGCCGCGGGCACCGATCGCAACCTGGTGATCGTGGTGAACGACAA
>CAYYCE010000340.1:3017-4159 GCA_964469635.1 uncultured Kineosporiaceae bacterium | reverse complement strand
CCGCCAGCGCAGAGAGTCACCCCGAACGCCGTAGCCGACCCCCGAACGGAGCAACACCGTCGGGTGACCGTCACCCTGAGGGACCGAGGGCGCCCGAATCCCGGGCATTCGACCGGGTTCGGTTCAGTGCCTCTCGCCATTGAGCCAGGCAAGCATCCGTCGCTGGCCGCTTCCGGCTGGTCGGCCCGGTCGCCACCGCACCCCTGGTCACCGGCGCACAGACCCCCACCGGAAGGGGTTCACCGGACGGCGCTGCCACCGCTGTCGGCTGGAGCAGCTGTTTCGACCGAGCACGCCCCGGCGCGTCATCGTCATGGGCTTTGTCCTGTGGACGGTGGCCCGCTGCGCCCCGAGGGGCACCGCGTCACCCGGGTCCGGTGGGGTAGATCGCCGGCGGTGTACCGCGCCGAACGCGGCCTGACCTTGATAGCGTCACTGACGGCACGCAGGACACGGCGAGGGTGGGTGGCCGGATGCGTTTCGTGACCTATGTCGAGGATGACGGTCCGCGGGTCGGTGTCCTGGACGGGACCGACGTGCATGCGCTGCCTGCGGGTATCTCGCTGATCGACCTGCTCGGCGACGACGGTGAACGTCTCGTGGACGCGGGCGCGCGAGCGTTGACGGACCCGGATCGGGTCCGCGGGTATGACCGGGTCCGGTTGTTGGCACCGATTCCCACGCCGCCGACCGTGCGGGACTTCATGACCTTCGAGAGGCACTACGCGGGAGTCCTGCTGATGCTCTCGCCGGACGCGACCGTTCCGCGGCAGTGGTACGACGCTCCGGTGTTCTACTTCACCAACCCCTACGCGGTGATCGGACCCCATGACCCGGTCCCCATCCCTCCGGGCTGCAGGGTGTTCGATTTCGAGTTGGAGGTCGCTGCCGTCGTCGGGCGCGCCGGCCGTGATCTGGCGCCTGAGGTCGCGGAGACGCACATCGCCGGGTACACGATCCTGAACGACTGGTCGGCGCGGGACATCCAGTTCGAGGAGATGCAGGTACGGCTGGGCCCGGTGAAGGGGAAGGACACGGCCACCACGCTGGGACCGGTGCTGGTCACCCCGGACGAACTGGCGCCCTACCGCAGCGGGACGTCGTTCGATCTGGCGACGACCGCGGCGGTCAACGGTGTCGTC
>CAYYCE010000340.1:0-3007 GCA_964469635.1 uncultured Kineosporiaceae bacterium | reverse complement strand
CGGCCAGGACCGGTTGAACTCGATGCACTTCTCCTTCGGTGAGATGCTCGCCCACGCCTCCCGCGGCACCCAGGTGCGCCCCGGGGACGTGTTGGGGTCGGGGACCTGTGGCGGCGGCTGCCTCGCCGAGCTGTGGGGTCGGCGGGGCAGCGACGCCCACGCCCCGCTGGGTGACGGCGACGTCGTCACGGTGTCCGTGGACCAGCTCGGAACGCTCACCAGCCAGATCACCCCCTACGGCCGGCCGTGAGTAGCACCCGGGTGCGTGAGCGCGCCGATCTGGGGCCACCGGAGCTGGTGGAGATCAGCGCCGGCGTGTTCGCCTACGTCCAGCCGGACGGGAGCTGGTGGATCAACAACACGGGTCTCATCGTCAGCTCGCAGGGCGCCACCAGCATCGACACCTGCTCGACCGAAGCCAGAACCCGCGCCTACCGCCGAGCGATCGCCCGCGTCACCGACCTGCCGGTACGCCTGCTGGTGAACACCCACCACCACGGGGATCACACCTTCGGCAACTACCTGTTCGACACCGCCACGATCGTGGCCCACGAGCGCACCCGCGAGGAGATGCTGGCCTTCGGCCTGCCCCACCGGCTGCCGTTCTGGGACCACGTCGACTGGGGCGACCTGCGGCTCGATCCGCCGTTCCTGACCTACTCCGACGCCGTCACGGTGCACGCCGACGACCTGGCCTGCCACGTGCGTCATGTCGGGACGCCGGCGCACACCACCAACGACTCGATCGTCTGGCTGCCTGAGCGGTCCGTCCTGTTCAGCGGCGACCTGGTCTTCAACGGGGGCACCCCGTTCCTGCTGATGGGATCGGTCGAGGGAGCGATAGACGCCCTACGACGGGTCGTCGAACCCCTGGCCGCGGCAACGATCGTGCCCGGGCACGGACCGGTCTGCGGCCCGGAGGCCATCGCGTCCACGCTGGCATACCTGGAGTTCGTGATGGACCTCGCCCGCCGCGGTAGGGCCGCGGGCGCCGCCCCGCTCCAGGTGGCCCGGGACACCGACCTGGGACCGTTCACGGACTGGCTCGACTCGGAGCGGATCGTGGGCAACCTCCACCGCGCCTACGCCGAACTGGGAGGCCTGCCCCGCGGTGGCCGCATCGACCTCATCGCCGCCCTCACCGACATGGTCGACTACAACGACGGCCGACCACTGACCTGCTGGGCCTGACCCATCCGGACGGCTCTGAAGCGCCCGGGGGTGTCCGGAGACGCGCACACGGACGCGTCACGACGGACGCTCGCATAGGTGTACTCCGCGCCGCATCGACGACATCACACGCCGATGTCTCCGAGCCCGTCGTGGGTGTCGCACCCACCGCTCGGACGATGGCACGCACGTCCTGCAACAGCTGAGCGTGCCGTCGTGCGATCTCCGGCCAGGAGAACAGCAGGGACCGGTCGTCGGGTTTCCCATCTGCGTGCGGGCGAATGCGGGTGACTGGTCAGGCGATCGCAGCCGCAGGAACTCCACGTATCCCAGTGGCTCCCTCACGGTGGCAAGGCAGGCACGTCGGGAGTCGGCATCCACACGAGGCACACGTCGCCCGTGCGCGCGGACTGCGTCACCCCTCGGTTCGGCGCGCGTGACCGCCCGGCACGACCGGAACCTCTCGCTCACCTGAGGTCGCAGCCGCTAGGTTGACGCCACGATTGAGCGAGGGGTGGACGCATGGCCGGCGGCCAGGTCAGTCAGTACGCCGTAGACCTGCGTGCCCGACTCGCTCCACTCGGGGTCGCGCTCCCCCGCCTCGACGACCTGACTTCGGCGTCGACCAGGCTCGCTGCCCTGCTCGACTCTCCCGACGACACCGTCCTCGTGGCCTCGTGGCAGGCTGCCGTCCAGCAGTGGAACGCCGCACTCGATGCCGTCGCCGAGGAGCTCCGCACGGTGCTGCTCGGCGCGCTCGACGACGTGCCGGCGCTCGCCTCGCTCGCCACCGACGTCCGCACCCTGACCCGCGAGGGCGTCCACGGTGACCTCACCCTCGGGCCGGTACACCTGAGCGTCGCCTCGACCACGTTGGTCGTGCAACCGCCGCGCCTCGTCGGGGACGCCGCGCCACAGCCGGTGTCGCTCGGCCCGTTCCGGCTCGGCTCCGTCGCCGCCGAACTGGCCCCGGTGGGCGGCGGCGGCCTTCCCGGCGGCGGTTCGCTGGTTCGACTGGCAAGCGACACCGGCTACGGCGGCACCCTCGAACTGCCGCTCGGCGTCGTCCAGGTCAGCGCGGCCGCCGTGCTCGGCACCGATCGCGGCGCACCCACGTTCGTGGCCGTCATGGGCGCCACGTTCACCCCGCCGGTCCAGCTGTCCTTCGGGTTCTCCCTCGACCGCGTGGGCGGCATCGTCGGCGTCAACCGCCGGATGGCCACGGATGCGCTGCGGGCCGCGGTGCGCACCGGCACCGCCGGTGATGTGCTGTTCGCGGTCCGCCCACCGGCCTCACCGGCCGCCCTCGGCGTCGTCCTGGACCGGCTGTTCCCGCCGGCGCCCGGTTCGCACCTGATCGGACCGTCGTTGCGGCTGTCGTGGCTGTCGTTCGGGACGGCGGGCAGCCTGCTGTCCCTCGACCTCGCCGTGGTCGTCGAGATCCCGGTCGGCCGAGTGGCGTTGCTCGGTGTCGCCCGAGCCTCGATCCCCGGGTTGGAGTCGGTGTTCAACCTGCGCATGGACCTGCTCGGCCTGATCGATCCGGCCCAGAGACTGGTGAGCATCGACGCCAGCCTGGTGGACAGCCACGTGCTGGGCGTGTTCTCGATCTACGGCGACGCGGCGCTGCGGTCCAGTTGGGGATCACCGGGTTACGTCGTGGTGAGTGTCGGCGGCTTCTACCCGGGCTTCGATCCCGAACCGGCACGCCTGCCGGCCCTGCGCCGGGTCGGAATGTCCACCGACACGCCGCTGCCCGGACTGCGGCTGCGCATCGAGGGCTACTTCGCGGTCACCTCGAACACCATCCAGTTCGGCGGCCGGTTGGAGGCCTGGT
>CAYYCE010000339.1:0-4162 GCA_964469635.1 uncultured Kineosporiaceae bacterium | reverse complement strand
CCTCCTGGTCGGTCCGGAATCCGCAGCCGGTCCCCACATCAAGGCGCTCAGCCGCATTTCCCGGCTCGTGCGGCGGGAGGACCTCCGCGAGCGCCTCGTCCGCGCCGGTTCCGCGCGCGAGTTCCTCGACGCCCTGCGCGACGCCGAAGCCTGACCTCCGTCATCCGGACGGTGGCGTCAGTGTCGGGCGCCCGCGTCGGACCGGCATCCTGCGGCTGCTCGTTCCACCACGGGGTCACGCCGGAGGGCCATTGACGGGTCCGGCGACCGGCACCCAGGGCATACCCCAGGCCGGGGGTCAACGGAGCGGTCGGCGGCACGACGGGGACGAAGAGGTCCTCCGACGGCGGTTGCGGATCGACCACGTCCGGCTGCAGCCGGACGTCCCGGTCGCCTCCGGAGCGCTCGAGCACGGCGAGAGTCGGATGGGGGCTGGTGGGGAAGGTGGAGATACCGAGGGGGGCGCCGGACCTGTCCCGGACACCCGCACTGTCGTGACGGGCCACGTCGTCCTCTCCACGGCTACCTGCGTCGCCGCAGGCGCTCGAACCATGGACCCAGACCCGCAGGCCGGGCCACCTGACGCGGCAACGATGTCGAGTGCCGACGCCTCGGTCCAGAACCGGTTCGTCCACCGATGGCTGATTGTTAGCACCTAACCAGCTACGGTCACCCTGGGTATACCAATGTGACGAACGCCACTGCACGCTTGGTAACCAGTTTTCCGCGTGTAAAGCAGTTTTAACCCTTACATAAGGGGATTCCGGACACCCACCGTGCCCGCCGGCCACGGAGGGCGGATACTTTCCGTAGCCGATCACAAAGACACAGAGTGTCCGGATTGCCAACCGCCGAACGGGTGATTCCGTGCCCCTCAATGACCTTGGAGGACGGCTGCGAACCGGGTCGGGCGATGGTGGGGCCGGGGGCGCATGCACCGTGCGCAACGCCGTCCGGCATGACAGGCGGCCGCCATCGTCATGATCGAACACGCGGTCTATATGCGATCGTTACACTACGCCCGGTGATCATCAGGCGGCAGGATCAGGGCTCGAGGCCTTCCAGCAGTTCGGTGACCAGGGCCGCGACCGGAGATCGCTCCGACCGCGTCAGGGTCACATGGGCGAACAGCGGGTGCCCCTTCAACGCCTCGATCACGGCGGCCACACCGTCATGGCGCCCCACCCGCAGATTGTCCCGCTGGGCCACGTCGTGAGTCAGCACGACCCGGCTGTTCTGGCCCACCCGCGAGAGCACCGTGAGCAGCACGTTCCGCTCCAGCGACTGCGCCTCGTCCACGATCACGTAGGCGTCGTGCAGCGACCGGCCGCGAATGTGGGTGAGCGGCAGCACCTCGAGCATGCCGCGATCGATGACCTCCTCGACCACCTCCTGCGAGACCAGCGCTCCCAGGGTGTCGAAGACGGCCTGCCCCCAGGGATTCATCTTCTCGGCCTCGGTTCCCGGCAGATAACCGAGATCCTGGCCGCCGACGGCGTAGAGCGGCCGGAACACCATCACCTTGCGGTGCTGACGCCGCTCCATCACCGATTCGAGCCCCGCACACAGCGCCAGCGCGGACTTGCCGGTGCCCGCCCTGCCGCCGAGGGAGAGGATGCCGATGTCGGCGTCCAGCAGGAGATCGATGGCCACCCGCTGCTCGGCGCTGCGGCCGTGGACGCCGAAGACGTCGCGGTCCCCGCGCACCAACCGGATCTGTTTGTCCGGTGTGACCCGCCCCAGCGCCGACCCACGCGGCGAGAGCAGCACCAGGCCGGTGTGGCACGGCAACTCGTCCGCCGCCGGCACCACCAGTTCGCCGCCCGCGTACAGCGAGGCCATCTCGTCGGCGGAGATCTCGAGTTCGTCCATGCCGGTCCAGCCGCTGTCGATCGGGCTCTCCGGCTCATACTCCTCGGCCTCCAGACCCACCGCGGAGGCCTTCACCCGCATGGGGAGGTCCTTGCTCACCAGGGTCACGTGGCGCCCGTCCGCGGCCAGGCTGCGCGCCACGGCGAGGATGCGGGAGTCGTTGTCCCCCAGGCGGAATCCCGCGGGCAGGACCGCAGGGTCGGCATGGTTGAGCTCGACCCGCAGCCGACCACCCGCCGTCCCGATCGGGATGGGCGCATCGAGCCGGCCGTACTGCAACCGCAGGTCGTCCAGCATGCGCAGGGCCTGGCGGGCGAAGTAGCCCAGCTCGGGGTGATGCCGCTTGGCCTCCAGTTCGATGATCACGACGACGGGCAGGACCACCTCGTGTTCGGCGAACCGGGTCAACGCCCGGGGGTCCGCCAACAGGACCGAGGTGTCGAGGACGAACGTCCGCCGCGGTCCGGTACGAACCCTGGAGTCCGTCGCGTGCTGTGAACTGGCCAACTTGCGACTCCCTCCGGGGCTTGTCGCAGGCCCCGTCGTCGACCCCGCACGAGCGTGACACCGTCGTCACCGAAACGCTACGACGCAGATCACACGTATCCAAGACTTCCTCGGACGCCCCGGATGCCGTATTGAGCGGGCGTGACCGGGGGCACCCGAGGCGCGCGAGCCCGCTCAGGCGCCGAACCGACGCTCCCTCAGGGCATAGGAGCGCAGCGCCCGCAGGAAGTCGACCTTGCGGAAGTCGGGCCAGAGCGCCTCGCAGAAGTAGAACTCGCTGTGCGCGCTCTGCCAGAGCAGGAAGCCCGACAGCCGCTGCTCCCCCGAGGTGCGGATGACCAGGTCCGGGTCGGGTTGCCCGCGGGTGTAGAGGTGCTCGGCGATGTGCTCGACGTCCAGGATCTCGGCCAACTCCTCGATCGAGGTGCCCCGAGCGGCATGCTCCTGGAGCAGCGACCGGACGGCATCGGCGATCTCACGCCGTCCGCCGTAACCGACCGCCACGTTGACGTGCTGCCCACTCACCTCGCGGGTGGCGTCCTCGTACCGCTTGAGCTCCTGGGCCAGGGTGTCGGGCAGCAGATCGAGGGAGCCGACCGGGTGGACCCGCCACCGGCCGGCCTGCGCGATCCGGCCGACCAGGTCCTCGATGATCTTCAGCAGCGGCGCCAGCTCGGCCTGCGGCCGGGCGAGGTTGTCGGTCGACAGGAGCCACAGCGTGACGTGCTGGATCCCGACCTCCTCGCACCAGCCGAGGAACTCCACCACATTGGCCGCGCCGGCGCGGTGCCCCTCCGCGGTGTCTGTGCCGGAGACCCGGGCCCACCTCCGATTGCCGTCGACGAGGATGCCGACATGTCGGGGGACGGCCTGCGGGTCGAGGGTCGCTGCCAGCCGGCGTTCGTAGAGTCCGTACAGCAGGCCACGCAGACCCATCACGGTCCCCTTCCGGTACCAGGGGGTCCGCCGGGATGGCCACCCACCGCACCGGGGCCAACGGTACTCCGAACGCGCGGTGACGGGCGCCGTCCCGTCGGGCGCCGTAACCTACCCACCGGTAACCTACGGAACCGTAGGGTAGGCTCCGGGTGTGATCCCGCGGCAACCCGTCAAACCCCGATTGCGCGGTTGGCTGCACCTGGCGACCGTGCCGGCGGCACTCGCCTGCGGCATCGTCCTCGTCCTGCTCGCACACGGCACCCCGGCGCGGGTCTCGGTGGCGGTCTTCGCCGCGACGGCGGCGGCGCTGTTCGCGGTCAGCGCCACCTTCCACCGGGGTCGCTGGGGGCCGCGTACCCATGCCGTCCTGAACCGGGTCGACCACGCCGCGATCTTCCTCGTGATCGCCGGCAGCTACACCCCGTTCGCCGTGCTGCTGCTGCCCGCCGGCCCGGCCCGAAACCTGCTGATCCTGGTCTGGGGCGGGGCGCTGGCCGGGATCGTCTTCCGAGTGTTCTGGCTGCACGCGCCCCGCTGGCTGTACACCCCGACGTACATCGTCCTGGGATGGGCGGCACTCGCCTTCCTGCCCGACTTCCTGGCGGCCCGCAGGCCCTGGGTGCTGGCGATGGCCCTGCTGGGCGGCCTGCTCTACACCGCCGGCGGCGTGATCTACGCCCTGCGGCGCCCGAACCCCTGGCCGCGGTGGTTCGGCTTCCACGAGGTCTTCCACTCGTGCACCGTGGCCGCCTTCGCCGCGCACTGCCTGGGGGTCGGGCTCGCCGTGACGGCCGTGCCCTGACCGCGCCCCGACCGCACCCGAACCGGCCCGAGCCGGCCCGAA
>CAYYCE010000338.1:0-4186 GCA_964469635.1 uncultured Kineosporiaceae bacterium | reverse complement strand
GGGGGGGGGGGGGGGGGGGGGGGGGTGGGGGGGGGGGGGGGGGGGGGGGGGGGCCGAGAGGTGGTGGTAGCCGTCGTGGCTGGCTTGCCAGCTTTGGTGGGTTCCGTTGCCGGTCTCGACGGTTGTGGTGAGGGTGGTGGCGTGGCGGGTCCAGAGGAAGGGGCCGCCGCTGGTCGAGGAGTCGGTGCCGGCCAGTTCGAGGGTGTTGTGGGCGGCGGTGGAGCGGAAGTGTTGCCGCCATTCGGGTTCGCCGTGGTAGCAGTAGGTGCCGGGGTCGGCGAGGATGTCGACGCCGGCGTGGCGGACCTCGATGGCGAGGGCGTCGGCGTGGGCGTGGGCGGCGATCGAGCCGAATCCGTGGGGTCCGCCGTCGCAGCGGCACCAGATCTCGGCGCCGTCGCCGGGCCGCGACCGGAGCAGCGTGAGCCCGGCGTCCGCGAAGTGCCGCTGCGCCGAGGTGCCTCGTTCGACGTGTCGGGCTCCCTCGCCGCCGGGTTCGCGTCGGGCGCTTCGGGCCACCGCGGCGACCACGGTGGCCCGAACCGAGCCGATCGGAGCCGGCCACCACTCGGCCGGTTCCACCACGGCGCGTCCCATGCTCAGGGTGAGGGCCCAGGGGTCGGTCTGGGGTGCGTCGGCGACCAGGGCCCGGCCCTCGTCGCCGTCGCCCTGGCGGGGGGGCCGCCCGGTGACGTCGGTGATCGCGGCGGCGGCGTCCAGCATCGCGGCGATCCGCTGCCAGGTGGCTTCGCCGAGGGGATGCCCGGCGGCGTCGGCCTCGACGGCTGCCAGTATCACCAGGTCGGCCACGAACCCGTGGTACTCGCTGGCCAGTTCCCGGTTGATCCCGCTGGGGAAGGTGTTGGCGGCCAGGGCGGCCTCCAGGTCGGCGGCGGCGGCGCGGCGCCAGGCCGGGCTGCGCTCGTACCAGTCGAAGGCGCACGCCGCGGCGAGAGCACCGGCGGTCTCGGCGATCAGGTGGTTGTTCGCCGACGACCCGCGGCTGGGGAAGGCCGCGAGGAACTCGGCGTGCCAGGCGATCTGGCGCAGGGCGTCGTCGTCGTTCTCGAACAGGTCCCCGACCTTGGGCCACTCCGCCAACAGCCGACGGATCCACACCCATGACAGCAGCCGGATCCCGACCTCGATGCCGCTGGTCCAGTGCACCCCCGACAGGAACGGATTGGCCCGCCACCACGAACGCAACTGGTCGGCACAGGCCTGCGCGTAGCGTTCGTCGCCCACGAGCCAGTAGGCGGCCGCCAGGACCGTGAGGTGGTGGTGACGCGAGAGCTCCCAGACCTGCTTGACGTTGCCGATCACGCTCTCATCCCGATACGGCACCCGGAAACAGAACGTGGACTGCGGTGCCCGCCGCCCGGTGACCGGGTCGGCGAACCAGTCCGGGTCGGCGCTGTCGGAACGGGTCACCCCCAGCACGCTCCACGTCCCCGCCACCACCGCATCGGCAGCGGCGATCAGCGCCGCCGCGGTGTCGGGAGGCACCGCATAACGGGCCCGTTCGCCCAGCAGCTCATCGACCACCCTGACACTGCGCACGGACACGAGGTCGGCGGGCGGTGCCGCCACCTGACCGGGCAGGACCTGGCGGCGTGCCCAGGCCACCCGGCGCGCGCTGTCTGCCGCACGGTGTCCCACCTCGGCCGGCGACATGGCCCGCAGACGGCGCAGGTACCAGCCCGGTGAGGGTGCGCTCACCAGGTCACCGGCCGCTGTTCGGCCAGGCTGGTGCCGACGGCGAGCGTGGCCCGCGTCGTGGCCACCAGCGAGTCCAGACCGATCGGCATCGGACCACCACTGCGGACGGCCTCCACGAACGCCGCCAACTGGGCCCGCTGCCCCTTGTCGATACCGGTCAGGGACCGCTTGGTGTGCTTACCGTTCGGGGTGAACACCGTCACCCGCTGGAAGTTGTCCAACCGCGCCGACCGGCCCGCCCCGGTCAGGTCGATGCTCTCCTTACCGAACCGCGGATGCCCACCGCTCAGATAGGAGATCACCGCGGTCGACCCGTCCGGATACCGGAACACCGCCTGCACATCATCCCCACCGCCGACCGCGGACACCTCGACCGGATCCTGTCCCACCAGCGCCGAGACGGTGTCGACGAAATGGCCGCCCTCGCCGGCGAACCGGCTGCCCTCACGCTCGGCGTTCAGATACCAACTGCTGTTCTCGAGCCGGCCGGCGTTGATCAAATACCGGGCGGCCAACGCGCCTCGCACACTCCCGGGCCGACCGAACCGGTCCTGGAGTTCCACCAGCATCGGCGCGAACCGCCGGTTGAACCCGACCATGACCCGGTCATTACCCGTCCGCTCGACAGCCGCGAGGACGTCGTCCGTCTGCTCGCTCGTGAGCGCCAGCGGCTTCTCCACGAACACCGCCCGCCCACCGCCGCCACGCTCCAGGGCATCCACCACGAACGAGGCATGCGAGTGATGACGGGTCACCACGAACACCGCGTCCAGACTGTCGTCGCCCAACACCTCCTCGGCATCAGTGGTCACCGTCGAGAACCCGAACTTCCGCTGCGCGTTCAGAGCGGTCAACGACCTCGTCGTGGCCACCGACACCAACTCGACACCCTCGGCCTCCCGCAGATGCGGCAACAACATCGAGGTCGCATAGTTCCCCGCACCCACGAACCCGATCCGCACCATGTCGTGACGACGCGGAGACGGCCCCGCGGCCATCCGCACGGTTCGCCGGGGCGCGCTCAGAGCAGCAGACGGAACCGGGTAGGACAACAAGAACCCGATCCCGGTCAACTCACCCTTCGAGATCCGGTCATAGACCGTCTCGGCCTGCTCGATCGGATGGACCCCCGACACCAAATCGGTAACATCCAGCGACCCCGAAGCCAACAGATCAAGGAAACAACCCAGGTTACGGCGCTCAGTCCACCGCACATACCCCGCCGGATAATCCACACCGTCCAACTCATACCGGTCGTCATACCGACCCGGCCCATAGGACCGCGAGAACCGGACATCCAGTTCCTTGTCGTAATAGGCGTTCCACGGCAGATCCAACCTGGTCTTACCGATATCCACGATCCGGGCCCGATCCCGGGCCAACCGAGCAGCAGCCTCCACCGGACCGTTCGAGGACCCACCCGCAGCCAAGAACACATGATCGGCACCCACCGACCCCAAACCCCCCGCCCGCTCAGCCAACACCTGCTCGATCCGGCTCAACCCCGCCTCATCCGGCGCCGCACACGCCAACGCCCCCGCCTTCTCCGCCGCCAGACACCGCTCCGCAACCGTGTCCACACCCACCACCCGCACCCCCGCAGCCACCAGGAGACGCACCACCAACTGACCGATCAGCCCAAGCCCGATGACACAAGCGGTCTCACCCAACGCCGGCTCCGACCGGCGGACACCCTGCATCGCGATCGCCCCAACAGTCGCGAACGCCGCATGCTCCGGCGCCACCCCATCCGGCACCGGAACACACAAATTCACCGGCACCCAATTCAACTCCGCATGCAACGCGAACTCATTACCAGCAGCAGCCACCACCTGACCGACCGAGAACTCCTCAGCCCCCACCCCGACCTCAACCACCACCCCACACAACGAATACCCCAACGGCGTGTAACTATCGAGCTTGCCCATCGCCTTCTGATACGTGGCAACCGGCCCCTGCTGCGCCACCGAATCCAACACCTTACGCACCTGATCCGGACGCGCCCTCGCCTTACCCAACAACGACAACCGAGCCTCAGACACCTTCATCAACTCAGTCCCCATCGAAATCAACGAGAACAACGAACGCACCAACACCCCACCCGGCCGACACGCCGGAACCGGCACATCCACCACCGTCAACTCACCCGACCTGTAATTCTGCGCAACCTGTTTCATCGAACCTTCTCCGGTAGTGACGTCTGAGCAGGGGGTCGAACGCGAGAAAGGGGCCCGACCGGGGAACACGGTCGGACCCGGGGACGGCGCGCCGGTCTCACGGCGCACCGACGCCGGCGGAGCGGGCACCGCGGTACCACAGCTCCATCGAGAGCAGCTGCCACAGCTGCTTGGACTCGTCACGGCGACCCGAGCGCTGATCGGCGACCAACTCCCGCAGCGGGTCCGCCCGCAGGAACCCCGAGGACACGAGTTCGCCCTCCAGCAGGACGTCGTCGATGAGCTCGCCG
>CAYYCE010000337.1:0-4193 GCA_964469635.1 uncultured Kineosporiaceae bacterium | reverse complement strand
GGCGGCGCCCGGCCGGGGTCGTCACCCACACGTAGGCAGCGAAGCCGTTGCGGTGTGGGTAGATCGAGCCCTCGCTGTTCGCCCGGCTCCTGGGACGGCTCACGGCCCGCACCGCAGCACGTGATCGAGCGCAAGGACGGCGGCACGGCGCCCGATCCCACCACGCGGATGCTCGCTGCCCGAAGTCACGACCATTCTCCCTGGGCTTCGGCCGCTCGGCGGGCCACGTATTCGTCGACCCAGACGGGCAGGATCCGGCGGCAGCCACCGTCCTTGAGGGAACGCAGCTCCCCGGTGATGATCAGCATTCGGACCTTCGTCTGGCCGTAGCCGAGGATCTGTGCCACCTCTGCCACGGTGAACCACCGGCGCCTCAGCTCCCACTCGTGCAGCACGCGATCAGGGTCGGCGCTCCCGCTCGTCGTGATTGACATGAGACCTCCTGTCGGCATCCACCCAGTAGGCCAGATGAGCCAGGTCTGAGCCACGGGGTGGACGCGGTTGTGGATAGCTCACCTACCTACGTATGGCGACGCAGCCGGGCTTCCGGGACACCAAGAGCAGAGGTTTCAACGGAACGATGTCGACCGGGTCTCTGGCCGCCGGCTCGGACGGGAAGCGACCAGTGATCCGCCGAGCGGATTGCCGGGTGACCGCGTCGACGAGGGTCATGCGCACGCCGTCAGCGGCTCGAGCAACTCGCTCGGGCTGGCACGCACACCCAGGGGCAGATTCCGCGAGGCTCGCGACGCCTCCCCGGCTTGCCGGGCGTCTGCACCCGAGGTGACGTCCTCCCGCGCGGAGGCTACGGTCCGATGTCGTGGCCACAGCACACCGCGCCCTGGAGTGGCTGGCCCGTCGGCGCGATGGGGAGTCCGCGGCCCTGATCGCCTGGCGCGATGGCGTCTCAACGGACACCGTTCTGCGCGCCACGAAACCCTACGGGCCGTCCCCGCGTGCGACGCGGCATCTGGGCCGGACCCACCTGTCACCCGGGATCCTCGACGAGCGGACCGCACGATGGGTCGCCGACCGTCGCCGCGGACTCACCGTCACCAAGATCGCCAAGGCCGAAGGCGTGCGGCACCAATACGTCAGCAGACACACCATCGAGTACGGTCCCTACCCCGACCCGGCCGTGGCCGAGGACTGGGTGGCGGCCCGCAAGAGCGGCCAATCGGTCAGTGCTATCGCCGACACCGCCGGAGTTAGCGAGACGGTCGTCCGGGCCGCCACCAAACCCTACGGACCCTTTCGTGCCCGGTTCACCCGAACCCCCGACGGCGTGCTGGGGGTCACCGCGATCGCGAGGCAGGTCGGGATGAGCGAGCCAGCCGTGCAGCGGTGGGTGCGTGCCGGCCGGCTCCCTGAGCCCAACTTCATCGCGGGCGGCCGACGCCTCTGGCTGACCTCGACGATCGAGACATGGCTGGTCACGTCAGGACTCGCCAAATGTCCACAGTGCGGCGCACGCTGCCTGAGCCTGGGCCAGCATCTCGCAGCAGCGCACAGAACCTCACGGACACCATGAACCCCGATTCGTGGGCCCTGCCGATGTCACCAACGCGGCGGAGTGACGCTGTGCGATGTGCGCGGCCACGCTGGCCACCATGGGCAGGGGTTCGACGACGGCGAAGACGTTCTTCGGCGCGACGGCACGGGCCCATCGAGAGGGATGACGGGACGCTTCGTGGGAATCGACGACGTGACGAGGTTGGCCGAGGGCCTGTCGGGAGTGCACTGCACGGTGTCGGACGGGTTCCGGTGCGGGTGGGCGAAGGTCCCTTGCAGGGCCGTGCCGCAGCGGTCACGCTGTGGACATGTCCGGCGACGATCAGGCGCGACCAGCGAAGACAGGTCGGCGATCGGCTCGACTGCCGCCGCGCTGGTTTCTGGTGACCTTCTGGCATGGGCACCGAGCGCTCCTTCGGGTGAGTGGCGGCAGGCTCGGCCTGTGGAGGCCGAAGCCGGGGCGGTGGGGGACGGCTCAGCTGACCACGACGGGTCGACGTAGCGGCAGTCCGCGTCGGGTCGTCATCGGCTACGTCGAGGACGGGCCCAACCTGGTCACGATGGCGATGAACGGGTGGGGTCGGGCCGAGCCGGCGTGGTGGCTGAACCTCCAGGCGCATCCGGAGGCCGTGGCCCGGACCCGAGACGGGACCCGGCTGGTTCGTGCGCGTCGCGCACAGGGCGACGAGCGCGAGCGGCTGTGGAGCCGGTGGGCCCAGCTCGACAAGGACCTCGATGACTACGCAGCTCGGCGGCCGAACGAGACTGCCGTTGTCATCCTCGAACCGCACGACGCCGCGACCGGGCTATGACCCCGGCTGGACGCGTCGACGCGTGTCCCGGGGGCGAACGCTGACATGGTCGGGGTCCGGTGGCCTGCCACAGAGGGACGAGGCGTGACGGCCGGAGGTCACCGGTCTCCACGAGTCGCTGGTGTGACGCTGCGGACGGTTTCGGCGCGGCCTTCTACTGGGCGCCTAGGCTCGATCCATGGGCGGCAACGGTCGCGATGTCCAACGCCGAGGAGCCGCGGCGCCTAGTGGCGACGCGGTGTACGGGTTGGGGATGATCGGCGCCTGGGTCTACTACTGGCGGACGTCCGATGGGGCGGGTGACCGCGCACTCGGCGTCCTCAAGGGCTTGGTGTGGCCGGCGTTCCTCGTCTACGAGGCGTTCTCGGCCGTCGGTGGGCGTAGTCGCCGGGAGGACCCTGCCTAGTTCCACACCCCGCCAGTGGGAGGTACGCCATGTCCGCTGACCATCTGACCGACCACCGTTCCACCGCCCGAGCGGTCGGAGCACTGTTCATCCTGGCCTCGGTGACTGCCGTGATCGGCGGGTCGCTGATCGCCCCTGTCACCGAGGACGGAGCCGACCCCGTCGCCCTGCGGGGCCAGATCGCCACCGGCGCCCTACTCGAAGCCCTGCTCGCCCTGTCGGTCGTTGCGATCGCGGTGCTCCTGTTCCCGCTGCTGCGCCGACAGCACGAGGGGTCCGCGCTCGGGTACGCCGCGCTGCGCACCATCGAGGGCGGGTTCGTCCTGATGGCAACCACCAGTGCCCTGGTCGCGGTGAACCTCGATGCAACGGTCCCGCAGGCCCTTCTCTCGGTCCGTGAGTGGAGCTACTTCGTCGGGACAATGCTCGTGTTCGGCGTCAGTGCCGTGGTGCTCAACGTGCTGCTCCTCCAGTCCCGGCTGATCCCACGCTGGCTGGCCGGGTGGGGGCTGCTGGGCGCGCTGCTCCTGCTCGCGCGAGCCGGGCTCGAGCTCTACGGGGTCGAGTCCTCACTCGGTGTTCAGTTCGTGTGGGCCGCACCGATCGCGCTCCAGGAGATGGTCTTCGCCGTCTGGTTGCTGGTGAAGGGCTTCGACACCAGCCACGTCCGCGCACCGACCCGAGGCGGGCACCTCCTTCGCGACGCCGAATCCGCCCACAGGGCGCCGACGGGGCGTTGAGTCAGCGATGCGGCGCTGGGCGCAGTGTGCCGTCCTCGCGACCATCGTGGCGGGCGTTCCGGTGCTTCAGCGCGCCCGGCCCGGGCAGCTCACTGGGGCGCGGCACCCGACGAGGTCGCCGCCGCTCTGCCCGGCGACCTCCTGGTCCGCGACCCCGACCTGGTGCTGACCCGGGCGATCACCATCGCGGCGCCACCCGAGGAAGTCTTCCCGTGGCTGGTCCAGCTCGGCCAGGGCCGCGGCGGCTTCTACAGCTACGACTGGCTCGAGAACCAGACCGGGCTCGACATCCACAGCGCCGACCACATCCTCCCCGAGCACCAACAGCTGACCAGCGGGGATCGGATCCCAGTGGCCCCCGGCCCGCCGTTCTACGGATTCACCGTGGCCGAGGTGGCGGCACCGGATCGGCTGGTCCTCGAGATGCGGATCCACCCGTTCACCGGCCTTGCGACGCCACCGCGGTCCGCCGGTGGGAACTGGCGCCTGGACGCCTCGTGGGCGTTCGTGCTCACACCGGCCGGTTCGGCCTCGACCCGTCTGGTCACCCGCACCCGAGTCGGGCTGCGACTGCCCGTCGCTCTGGCCCTGTCCTACGGCCTTGTCCTCGAAGCGCTCGCGCTGGCGATGGAACGGCAGATGCTCCTGGGCATCCGGGAACGGGCCGAGCGCACATCGCACTCCCAGGAGCCACCACCCGATGACGACGACGGGCCGAGAGAG
>CAYYCE010000336.1:0-4195 GCA_964469635.1 uncultured Kineosporiaceae bacterium | reverse complement strand
CACCCCTGGCCGCCGCCCGCAGGACCCCGCCGAGCGGGGTGACGAGCCGGGCGAGCACCGACTGGGTCTCCGGATCGCCGAAGCGGACGTTGAACTCGACCACCCGCAGGCCCCGGGAGGTGAGCGCCAGCCCGCAGTAGAGGACGCCCGTGAACGGCGTGCCGCGGCGCGCCATCTCGGTCACCACCGGCCGCGCCACCCGCTCCACGACCTCGTCCACCAGATGCGGTGGGGCCCAGGGCAGCGGCGAGTAGGCGCCCATGCCACCGGTGTTGGGTCCGGTGTCGCCCTCGCCCACCCGCTTGAAGTCCTGCGCCGGGGCCAACGGCACCACGGCCTCGCCGTCGCACAGCACGAACAGCGACACCTCGGGTCCGTCGAGGAACTCCTCGATCACCACTCGGCCCGAGGAAGCGTCCAGGCATCGGGCGGCGTGGTCGAGGGCGCCGTCCCGGTCGTCGGTGACCACCACGCCCTTGCCGGCGGCCAGCCCGTCGTCCTTGACCACATAGGGGGGGCCGAAGGCGTCCAGCGCCTCCGCGACCTCCGCGACGCCGGTGCAGACGTGGGCCATCGCGGTCGGCACGCCGGCCGCGGCCATCACCTCCTTGGCGAAGGCCTTGCTGCCCTCGAGCCGGGCCGCCTCCGCCGTGGGGCCGAAACAGTCGTACCCGGCATCACGGACGGCGTCCGCCACCCCGGCGACCAGAGGCGCCTCGGGGCCGATCACCACCAGGTCGACCGGGGCGCCGGAGTCCGCCTCGGCAGCCAACAGCGCGAGCACGGCAGTACCGTTCGCGGCCTGGACCGCACGGCACTCCACCCCCAGGCCGGGGTTGCCGGGTGCGGCGAGGACGGCGGTCACGGCCGGATCGGCGCGCAGGGCCGTGACCAGGGCGTGTTCGCGGGCACCTGAGCCCAGCACCAGGACCTTCACGCGGTCAGCCTAGTCGGCGCGGCCACCGTCGTGGCCACGCCGGATCACCCCGGACGGACCGGGCCGGTGGTTCGGGTCGGTGGTTGGGTCGGCAGCCGGTCAGTGACCGAGATGCTCCTCCAGCCGACGAAGATCGACCTGTGCGATGTCGTTGTTGGACAGTGTGCCGAACATCTCGGCGAGCCCGGAGAGGAAGCCCACCGGGGCGGCGGTGAACCGCAGCGTGATCCGGGTGCGGCCCTCGTCGGCGACCGACAGCCGCAGGTCGCCGTCGTAGGCCGGACCGCCCAGCGACTTCCAGCTGAAGCGGTTCTCACGCGGGTGCTCGCTGACCGCGGCGTTGACCTCACGGGTCGTCCGACCGCTGCGGACCACGAGGAGGTATCTGTTGTGCCCCGTTTTGGTGGCCCGTTCGAGCCCTTCGATGAAGAGTGGCCATGATTCCACGTCGCGCAACCGTTCTCTCACCACATCGAGGGAGAACGGGACGACGGAGGTGGCCTCCTGATGCGACATCGTCAACACCTCCTAGCTAAAGGTACGACTGTCCGGGGCCGCGTCGCCAGTGACTTGACCCTCACCCGACGTGAGATACGACAGTGGGTGTCATGGACGGGGAATCCGAGACCACGGCCATGTCCGTGGGCCAGGTCAGCGCCGCGCTCGGGGTGACGGTGCGGACCCTGCACCACTACGACGAGATCGGGCTGCTGAGCCCGCGCCTTCGATCGCCGGCAGGCTACCGGCTCTACACCGCCGAGGACCTGACCCGACTGCAGCACATCGTGGTGTACCGACGGCTGGCCTTCTCGCTGGAGCAGATCCGCGAGCTGCTGACGGCCGAACCGTCGGACGTCGCCACGCACCTGCACCGGCAGCGGGCGGCCGTCTCGGCGCAACTGGACGAGATGCATTCCCTGATCACCGCCCTCGATCACGCATTGGAGACCGTGATGGCCGACCAGCCGATGACCACCGCCGAGATGAAGGATCTGTTGGGGGACTCCTTCGACGAGAACCACGCCGCCGAGGCCGAGGAACGCTGGGGCGACACCGACGCCTGGCGACAGTCCACGCAGCGCACCGGCCGCTACACCAGGGCCGACTGGGAGGCCGTCAAGATCGAGCAGGACGAGGTGAACGCCGCGTTCGTGGCCGCGATGGAGGCCGGTCTGCCCGCCGACGACGAGGCGGCCATGGACGCCGCCGAGCGCCATCGCCGCCACATCCACGACCGGTTCTACGACCTCGGCCACGACATGCACCGGGGACTGGCCGACATGTACCTGGCCGACCCGCGGTTCACCGCCGCCTACGAGAAGATCCGCGAAGGCCTGGCCCAGTACGTGCACGACGCCGTCCACGCCAACGCCGACCGCCACGCGGGCTGACCCCCGCCCGAGCCCCGTGGGCACCCCGAGCACCGTGGGCACGCCGAGCCCCGTGGGCACAACGTCACGCCGCACCCGTCCAGCGGGCACGGCGTGACGTTGTGCCCGCTCGGTGGGGCCGGGTGGCGGCGGAGCGGCGAGGCAAGACCCCTCAGGCGAGGCAAAGACCCATCAGCCAAAGACCCATCAGCCGAGGGTGGCGGCGACGACGTCGAGAGCCTCGGCCAGCATCGCCATGCCGTATCGCGCCTCGTCGTCGGTGATGTTCAGGGCCGGGACGACGTGCGTCCGGCTGCCGTTGAGGAACGGCAGCAGCCCCCGCTCCCGGCAGGCGGCAGCGAGCGCGACCATCGGGGCGTTGGCCTCCCCCGCGGCGTTGAACGGCACCAGCGGCTCGCGGGTCTGCTTGTCGCGCACCAGCTCCAGCGCCCAGAACGCCCCGACGCCACGCACCTCGCCGATGATCGGCGACCGCTCGGCCATGGCACTCAGCTCCGGCCCGAACACCTCGCGTCCCAGCCGATCGGCGTTCTCCACCATGCCCTCCTCGGCCATGGTGGAGATCGTCGCCACCGCGGCGGCACAGGCCAGCGGATGCCCGGAGTAGGTCAGACCACCGGGGAAGACCCGGGATGCGAAGGTGTCGTAGACCGCACCGGTGACGATCACCCCACCGAGCGGGACGTAGCCGGAGTTCACCCCCTTGGCGAAAGTGATCAGGTCGGGGCGCACCCCGTTCCCGGCCAGCTCGCAGGCGAACCAGCGACCGGCCCGGCCGAAACCGCTCATCACCTCGTCGGCGATCCACAGGATGTCGAAGCGGTCGCACAGCGCCCGCACCCCGGCGAGGTATCCAGGCGGCGGGATCATGATCCCGGCGGTCCCGGGGATCGACTCGAGGACGATCGCGGCGATGGTGCCGGGCCCCTCCAGCAGGATTGTCTGTTCGAGGTGGGCCAGCGCCCGTTCGCACTCCTCCTCCTCGGTGCTCGCGTGGAACGACGAGCGGTACAGGAACGGACCGGAGAAGTGGACGACCGCCTCGGCGCCGTAGTCGTTCGGCCACCGCCGCGGGTCGCCGGTCAGGTTGATCGCGGTGGTGGTGTTGCCGTGGTAGCTGCGGTACCTCGCGAGCACCTTGCGGCGGCCGGTGTGCAGCCGCGCCATCCGGACGGCGTTCTCGACGGCGTCCGCACCGCCGTTGGTGAAGAACACATGGGTGAAGTCCCGCCCGTCGCCGGCGGGTCCGCCGCCGATCGCCTGCGCCCGCTCGACGATCAACCGCGCCGCCTCCGAACGAGTCGGGTTGGCGTGTTGCGGAGCCACCGTGGCCAACACCGTGGCCTGCTCCTGGATCGCCGAGACCACCCTCGGGTGCCCGAACCCGATGTTGGTGAACACGAGCTGGCTGGACAGGTCCAGATAGGTGGCGCCCGCCCCGTCCCACACCCACGACCCCTCGGCTCCCATGATCACCATGGGGTTCAGGGCCGCCTGGGCCGACCAGGAGTGGAACACGTGGGCGCGGTCGAGCTGGAAGGCGCGGGCGGCGCCGTCCGGATCGGCCTTGGGGGTGGGCCTGGTCGCCGGTACGGGGTGGGGACTCCTCATGGCGGCGAGAGTAGTTCACGCCACCGGTTCACCGAAGACCTACCGGCACGCCAGGACCAGCAACGAGGTCGACGCCGAGGCCCGCCGCTGATCGGCGTCCGTGACGGTCACCGACAGCACCGCCGTCCCCGGCTGCTGGAACGACCCGACCGTGCCGGTCAGCGTGGTTCCCGACCCGCTCAGCGGAGCCGAACCGCCGGCCCAGGTCACCGTGCCGCCGACCGGGGACGAGGCGCTCACCACGACGGTCACGACG
>CAYYCE010000335.1:0-4205 GCA_964469635.1 uncultured Kineosporiaceae bacterium | reverse complement strand
GGTCGTACTCCTCTGACAGCAGGCCCACGTCGTTGCGCAGCGCCAGCAGCAGGCGCATCAGCGCGTGTCCCTCCTCGCGCCGTCCCATCAGGGCGTAGGCCGACACAAGCCAGAACGAGCAGATCAGGAATGGGTGCTCATCGCCGGGCAGTCCGTCGACGCCCGACTGTGTCCGGTAGCGCAGCAGCAGGCCCTCGCGCATCAGATCGCGTTCGATCCGTTCCACGGTGGCCACGAACCGGGGGTCGTCGGCCTCGATGAATCCGACGAGCGGCATCACCAGCAACGAGGCGTCCACCTCGGCGGTGCCCTCGTGCTGGGTGAAGTACCCGAGAGCGGGATCGAGGCCGATGCGGAACACCTCCGCGCGCACCGCGTCGCGCTCGCGCTCCCATCGTTCCACCCCGCCGTCGGGTCCGGGCAGGCCATACTCGCGCACGGCCGCGACGGCGCGGTCGAAGGCCGCCCAGGCCAGAACCATCGAGTGGGTGAACCGGCGGGCAGGTCCGCGGATCTCCCACAAGCCGCGACCCGGCATACGCCAGGTCCGGATCAGGTCGTCGACCAACGCCAGTTGCAGGTTCCACGAGTCGGCACTGTCGGCGATGCCGGCCGTCCGCAGCCGGTGCAGCGCCACCATGACCTCGCCGAGCACGTCGCCCTGGCGCTGCTCCACGGCGCCGTTGCCGACCCGGACCGGCCGCGAGCCCTCGTACCCGGCCAGATGGGTGAGCTCGCGCTCGGGCAGGTACCGGGCACCGTCGACGGTGTACATGATCTGCAGGTCGGCCGGGTCCCCGGCAGCGGCCCGCAGCAGCCAGTTCCGCCAGGGATGGCAACGATCGGTGAGTCCGACCCCGAGCAGCGCCTGGACGGTCAGCGCAGCGTCCCGAAGCCAGGTGAAGCGGTAATCCCAGTTCCGCTCTCCGCCCGGGGATTCGGGCAGGGAGGTGGTCGGCGCCGCCACGATGCCGCCGGTCTCGACATGGGTCATGGCGCGCAACACCTGCACCGAGATCCGCACCGCCTCGGAGTAAGGGCCGCCATAGGTGCTGTCGGCCACCCAGTTCCGCGACTCGGACAGGTGCCGCTCGATCGCCTGGTCGACGTCCAGCGCCGGCGGGATCGGCAGGTGGGACGCCGTCCAGCACAGGTCGAAGTCCAGAACCTCACCAGCGCGGACCTCCAGGACGTCGCCGTGTCGGTGGTGGGGCGCGTCTCCCGTCGTGGAGGCCCCTGCCCGGGCCCTTGGCAACCGTGGCCCGCGCAGCACCAACTTGTCGGGCCCGGCGACCGCCACCAGGACCTCCTGCCCAGTGGCCGGATCGTGATCGCGGCGCACCCAGGGGACGATCGCCCCGTAGCCGAACCGGACCACCCACTCGTGGCCGAGCCGGACCGTCCCGTCGAGGCCGACCACCCGGCGGACGACGTCCGAGCGTCCGTCCCCGGCGGGCATCAGGTCGATGACGGCGACCTTCCCGGTGGCCGTCTCGTGGACCGTCTCCAGCACCAGACCGCCGTCCAGGTAGCTTCGGGTGGTGCGTGCGTGCTCGCCGGGTTCGGGTCCGATCCGCCAGTGCCCGTTGCCGGCGTCGCCGAGCAGCGCGGCGAAGCAGGCGTCGGAGTCGAACCGCGGCAGGCACAGCCAGTCGATCGACCCGTCACGGGCGACCAGTGCCGCGGTCCGCTGGTCGCCGACCAGCGCGTAGTGCTCGATGGGAGTGCTCACGGCATCACACGAAACGATCGACCATGATCAGGTCGTGGGCTCGGAACAGCCCCTCGCGGATCGTCCGAGCACGGTGCTCGCCGATGCCCTCGACGGCCATCAACTCCTCCAGGCTGGCGGCCAGCAGCTTCTGCAGGTCACCGAAGTGGTCGACCAGCCGCTCGATGATCGTCGCGGGGACCCTGGGAACCTTGGTCAGGAGCCGGTACCCCTTGGGGTGTACCGGGATCTCAAGACTGTCGGCGGTCGTGGGGAAGCCCATCACCCCGGCGACCTGGACCAGATCGACCAGGTCGGTCGAGGTCAGCGCGCCCAGATCGCCGAGGACGTCGTGGATGCTCCGGCCGCCGGCCGGGTCCAGATAGTCGCGGATCACCAGTTCGCGGTCGGGGCTGACCCCGCCCAACAGATCGTCCAGTTGCAGCGACAGCAGCCGTCCGTCCGCCCCCAGCTCCACGACGTAGTGGGCGATCTCCTCGGAGATCCGGCGCACCATCTCCAGGCGCTGGACGACGATCGCGACGTCCCGCACCGTGGCCGACGACTCGATCTCCTGCTGGCTGAGGGTGCCGGTGACCTCGTCGAGCCGGGTCTTGTAGCGCTCCAGGGTGGCCAGCGCCTGGTTGGCCTTGGCGAGCCCGCCGATGTAGAGGGCCACGATCCGCATCGACGGACTCACCGAGATCACCGGGAACCCGGTCTGCTTGGCGACCCGCTCGGCGGTGCGGTGGCGGGTGCCCGATTCGGAGGTCTCGATCCCCGAGTCCGGGACGAGTTGGACGGCCGCCCGGGTGATCCTGCGGACCTCGGCGTCGGTGACGATGGCGCCGTCCATCTTGGCGAGCTCACGCACCCGGGTGGCCGAGAACCCCACATCGAGGGCGAAGCCACCGGTGCACAGACCCTCCACGACCTGGTCGTGGCCCAGCACGATCAGCGCCCCGGTGCGTCCCCGCAGGATCCGTTCGAGACCGTCCCGGAGCTCCGTGCCCGGCGCCACGGCAGCCAGCGTCGCCCGCAGCAGCTCCTCGGCGGAGCGCTCACTCAGCAACCTGACTCCTCGACGATCGACTGTGCGGTCGGGCGCATTCTACTGAGCGGGTGTCCCCGGGACCCTCAGGCCCGCGGGCGGCCGAGGGCGCGATAGATCCAGCCGGCGGCCCGCCAGCGCAGTGGGTCGAGGGCGTTGCGGCCGTCGAGCACGAGTCGGGTGTGCACCAGCGCGCCGAGGATCTCGGGATCGAGGTCGCGGTACTCGCGCCACTCGGTGAGCAACAGGACGGCGTCCGCGCCCCTGGCGGCCTCGGTCACGGTGTCGGCGTAGTGCAGCTGGGGCCAGGAGCGCCGGGCGTTGGCGACCGCGGCGGGATCGGTGACGACGACCTCCGCGCCCTGGAGCTGGATCTGCGCGGCGACGTTGAGCGCGGGGGAGTCGCGGATGTCGTCGCTGTCCGGCTTGAAGGCGGCGCCGAGCACCGCGACCTTGCGCCCGACGAACGAGCCGCCGAGGACCTCGCGCGCCAACTCCACCATGCGGATGCGCCGTCGCATGTTGATGGAATCGACCTCGCGCAAGAAGGTCAGGGCCTGGTCGGCGCCCAGCTCGCCGGCACGGGCCATGAACGCGCGGATGTCCTTGGGGAGGCAGCCGCCGCCGAACCCGAGCCCGGAGCCCAGGAACTTCGGCCCGATTCGCTCGTCGTGGCCGATCGCCTGGGCCAGCAGCGCCACGTCGGCGCCGGTCGCCTCACAGACCTCGGCCATGGCATTGATGAAGGAGATCTTCGTGGCCAGGAAGGCATTGGCCGCCGTCTTGACCAGCTCGGCGGTGGCGTAGTCCATGGTGATCACCGGGGTGCCCTCGGCGATGGCGCTCGCGTAAACCCCGTCGAGCAGGACCCGGGTGGCCTCGGCCGGCTCGGCGTCGGCGGGCAGGCCGTAGACGATGCGGTCGGGGTGCTGGGTGTCCGCGACGGCGTGGCCCTCGCGCAGGAACTCGGGGTTCCAGGCGAGCATGGCCCCGGGCGCCGCCTTGTCCTCGATCAGCTCGGCCAGCCGGGCCGCGGTGCCCACCGGAACCGTCGACTTGCCGACCACCAGGTCGCCGGGGGCCAGTACCGGAAGCAACGCGGTGACGGCGGCGTCCACGTAGGAGGTGTCCGCGGCGAACTCCCCGCTGCGCTGCGGCGTCCCGACGCAGATGAAGTGCACCGTGGGCTCGCCGTGGTCCTCTGTCGGGGCCAACTGGGCGATGTCGGTGGTGAAGTGGAGCCTGCCGCTGGCCCCGGCGCGGGCGAGCAGGTCGGGCAGGCCCGGCTCGTGGAAGGGCGGCGTACCCGCCTGGAGGGAACGGACCTTGCCCGCGTCGACGTCGTAACCCGTGACCGTATGGCCCAGGTCGGCCATACAGGCCGCGTGGACGGCGCCGAGATACCCACACCCGATGATCGAGATACGCACGGCAGCAGCCTAG
>CAYYCE010000334.1:0-4231 GCA_964469635.1 uncultured Kineosporiaceae bacterium | reverse complement strand
CCCACGGAACCTCGCAGTCGCAGTGTCGAACGGCGTGAAGAGGCTCAGCCTACTCGCACTCGACCCGCGCGAGGCTCGGTGGACGGACCCGGTTCGAGCCCGATCGCACCAGAACCGGGTCCACCTGCGGAATACCGACCGCAGCGCTCAGGCGGTGTCGACGTAGGAGTGCCGGAGATACTCCTGCACCGCGGACTCGGGCACCCGGAAGGAACGGCCCACCCGGACGGCGGGCATCTCGCCGGAGTGCACCAGGCGGTACACGGTCATCTTCGAAACGCGCATGATCGAGGCGACCTCAGCCACCGTGAGGAAGCGAACATCGGCAAAATCACCAGACATTGCGTGAGCACCAACCCCTCGTGCCTCGGCCGGTAGCCCCCCGGACGGCCGTCCTTCGTTGCGTTGGCCTGACTGCTGGAACTGAGTAGAACCCTAGAGGCAGGCGTGACAGATGTGAAACCGCCGCCGTGTCGTTCCCCGCCACGGGCCGCTGGCCTGGGCAAACGAGCTCGGCGGCTACCGGCCCGATCGGGTCAGACAACCCGTCACGACGGGGACGAGGCGCCAGGAGGCGACCCCGAACGCCACGATCGAGAGCAGGTCGGCCACGGTGATCCCGTGCCGGGTGGAGAGCACCACCAGGGTCGCGCCCTCCACCTGCCGGTTCACCACGAGCCAAATGACGGCCAGCGGCACCAGCACCAGGGCGGCCAGCCGGCTGCCGAGGATCGCGGCCACCAGGGCGGCGGCCAGCAGGACGAAGACCCCCAGCAGCACCACCGGGGAGGCGGACAGGTGCTCGCGCAACACCGCCAGGTAGCCGAGCGTGGCACTGGGCATGTCAGTCGAACCAGGGATCGAGGCCGTGGAGCGGGAAGACCGCGCGGCGGGTCGCCATCACCGCGCGGTCGACGGCGTCGCTCGGGTCGTGCCCCATCGACCACGGACGGAAGTGGAGGTCGGCGCCGTCGGTCATCCGCTGCGGGGCCTGCCGCCCGAAACGCTCCCGCACATAGTCGCGCCAGCCCTCGGGGACCTCGGTCTCGGGCGGGACCGGGTTGTGCGAGGCGATCCCCACGAGGTGGGCCCAGGCCCTCGGGACGACGTCGATCACCGCGTACCCGCCGCCGCCGACCGCAACCCACCGGCCGTCGGTCAGTTCGTGGGCGAGATCGTGCAGCGCCTCGTAGGAGGCCCGCTGGGCGTCCAGCGAGAGTGCCATGTGGGCCAGCGGGTCGAGGGCGTGCGAGTCGCAACCGTGCTGCGTGACCAGCACCGAGGGCCGGAACGCGCGCAGCAGCGGCGGCACGACGGCGTGGAAGGAACGCAACCAGGCGGCGTCCCCCATCCCCGGTGGGAAGGCGACGTTGACCGAGTCGCCCTCGGCGGCGGGCCCGCCGATCTCATGGGAGTAGCCGGTACCCGGGAACAGCACCTGCCCGGTCTCGTGCAGCGAGATGGTCAGCACCCGCGGGTCGTTCCAGAAGGCCCGCTCCACGCCATCGCCGTGGTGGACGTCGACGTCCACGTAGGCCACCCGCTCGGCGCCGGCGTCCAACAGGGTCCTGATCGCGATCGCGATGTCGTTGTAGACGCAGAACCCGCTCGCGTGGGAGGCCATGGCGTGGTGCAGCCCCCCGGTGAAGTTCACCCCGTGCGCCGCCTCGCCGTTCCAGACCGCGAGGGCTACATCGCGCGTCCCCGACACGATGCGCGCGCTGGCCTCGTGCATGTTCCGGAACACCGGGACATCGTCCGTGCCCAGCCCGAAGGCGATGTTGGGCTCGGGGGCGTCCGCCGAGGCGGCCTTGACCGCCTCCACGAAGGACGGTTCGTGCACCAGGTGAAGAATGTCGTCCGTGGCCGGCTCGGCCCCGACGACCTGGACGCCGGCGTGCCCGAACAGCCCCAGGTCGCGGCTGAGCATGGAGGTCAGCACCAGTCGGATCGGGGCCATGGGATGGTCGCGTCCGAAGTCGTACGCCGCGAACGCGTCGTCCCAGATCACCCGCACCGCTTCCACCCGTCTACCGTACTTGTCGCAACCCGTCAGCGTCAGGGACGCACGGGATCTTCATCGGCGGAGGAGTGAACATGCCCGGTCGACGCAGACCGACGGAGGACTCCGTGCTCGTGTGCGGTCTGGGACGATTCGGGTCGGCCACGGCCCACGCCCTGGCCCGGCTCGGTCACGACGTCCTGGCGGTCGACCGCGATCCCCGGCTGGTCTCGCAATGGTCCGGCCGGCTGCCGCACGTGGTCGAGGCGGACACCACCTCGCAGGAGGCCATGGAGCAACTCGGGATCGCCGGTTTCGAGATCGGCGTGGTGGCGATCGGCACCTCGGTGGAGTCCAGCGTGCTCACCGTGGCCACCCTGGTCGACCTGGGGGTCAAACAACTGTGGGCCAAGGCGCTGAGCGACGCCCACGGCCGGATCCTGCAGCGGCTGGGGGTCCACCACATCGTCTATCCGGAGCACGACTCGGGGCAACGGGTGGCCCACCTGGTGACCGGTCGGTTGATGGACTACATCGAGTTCGACGACGGGTTCGCGATCGCCAAGATGCGCCCGCCGACCGAGACCCACGGCTTCACCCTGGCCGAGTCGAAGGTGCGCGAGAAGTACGGCATCACCGTGGTGGGGGTGAAGGCCCCGGGACACGACTTCACCTACGCGGTGCCGGAGACGCGGGTGTACGCCCATGACATCATGATCGTCAGCGGTCGGTCGGAGTTGATCGAGAAGTTCGCCGCCCGCCCCTGACCCCGCCACCCACCCCGTCCCCGCCACCCACCCCGTCCCCGACGGGCACGACGACACGCGGTGCCCGTCGGGGGGGCGCAACGTCACGCCGTGCCCGTCGGGGGTGAGCGCGACGCCGCTCAGATCCGTGTGGATCGGCCACCCGACGACACCCCCACGGCCGGCAGGAGGCCCGTGACGACGCGATTCGACGCCCTGCGCACCCCACGGTTGCTGGTGCGCCGCTGGCGCGACGGGGACCGCGCGCCGTTCGCGGCCATGAACGCCGACCCGCGGGTGCGCCGCTACTTCCCCGACCTGCAGGACCGGACCGCCAGCGACGCCTCGATCGAGGCGATCGAGCGCCGCTTCGAGACCGTCGGCGTCGGGTTGTGGGCGCTGCAGGTCCTGGAGACGGGGGACACCGGGGAGCTCGCCGGTGAGTTCATCGGGTACACCGGGCTCAACCCGATGCCGGACGGCGTACCCGGCGCGGGCGGCTGGGAGATCGGCTGGCGGCTTGCCGCCCACGCCTGGCATCGGGGCTATGCGACCGAGGCGGCGCGCGCCGTCCTCGATCTCGCGTTTCGTCCGCCGGAGACCGGCCTGGGCCTGGACGTGGTGTGGTCCATGACGGCGGTGCTCAACGAACCGTCGATCGCCGTGATGCGGCGCCTCGGCCTGACCGAGTACGCCCGCGCCGACCATCCCCACCTGGCGACGGGCCACCCGCTGCGCCCGCACGTGTTCCACCGCGCGACCGCCGCCGAGTACGCCTCCCGTGCGAAGCCCGGACGGTGACCGGGCGCGACCCCGACCGGCCGCACGGTGGGTGCGCCCGTCCGGGACAGGTCAGGCGTGGCCCGAGGACAGCTGCTGGGAGCGGTCGCGGGCCGCCTCCATGGCGGTCAGGAACGCCGCCCGCACCTTGTGGTCGTCGAGCTGACGCAACGCGGCCATCGTCGTCCCGGCCGGGCTGGACACCTGCTCGCGCAGCACGGTCGGGTGCTCGCCGGTCTCCTTGAGCATGGTCGCGGCCCCGTACAGCGTCTGCACCACCAACTCGGTGGACGTCGCCCGCGGCAGCCCTAGCAGCACACCCGCCTCGATCATGGCCTCGACGACGTAGAAGATGTACGCCGGTCCGGAGCCGCTGATCGCCGTGATCGCGTCCTGGTGATACTCCGGGACCTCCACCACCTTGCCGGTGGCCTGCAGCATCGCCCGCGCCCGCGCCAGATGTCGCTCGTCGCAGTGGCTGCCGGGCGAGATCGCCGACATCCCCTCGTCGACCAGGGCGGGGGTGTTGGGCATGGCCCGGATCACCGCGACCCCCGACGGCAGCCGGTCCTCCACGAACGAGGTGGTGATCCCCGCGGCGATGCAGACCACCAGGGCCTCGGGCTGGACCGCGGGACGGATCTCCGCGAGCAGGGAGCCGATGTCCTGCGGCTTGACCACCAGGACGACGGTCTGGGCCCGG
>CAYYCE010000333.1:275-4246 GCA_964469635.1 uncultured Kineosporiaceae bacterium | reverse complement strand
ACCGGCAGTTCAGGACCCTGGCGGCATTCGTCGTCCTGGTCTTCGCCCTGCTGTTCCTGCTGCCCGCGGACGACAGCTCCATCAGGGTGGGGCGCAGCGTCTTCTTCGTCATCGGTGCCGTGTTCTCGGCCACGATCGGCTACCTCGGCATGAACCTCGCCGTGCGCGCCAACGTCCGGGTCGCCGCGGCCGCCCGCGAGGCGAACGGCCGGGACGCCGGCATGCGCGTCGCCTTCCGCACCGGCGGCGTCGTGGGCATGGCCACCGTGGGCCTGGGTCTGCTCGGCGCGAGCATCGTCGTATTGCTCTACAAGGGTGACGCGCCGTCCGTGCTCGAGGGCTTCGGCTTCGGCGCGGCCCTGCTGGCGATGTTCATGCGTGTCGGAGGCGGCATCTTCACCAAGGCCGCGGACGTCGGGGCCGACCTCGTCGGCAAGGTCGAGCAGGGCATCCCCGAGGACGACCCTCGCAACGCGGCCACCATCGCCGACAACGTCGGCGACAACGTCGGCGACTGCGCCGGCATGGCGGCCGACCTGTTCGAGTCGTACGCGGTGACTCTGGTCGCGGCGCTGATCCTGGGCAAGGCGGCCTTCGGCTCCGAGGGTCTGGTCTTCCCGCTGATCGTCCCGGCTCTCGGCGCCATCACGGCCGCCATGGGCGTCTATCTCACCAAGCCCCGTGGCAACGAGAGTGGTCTGCAGGCCATCAACCGCGGCTTCTACCTCTCCGCGCTGATCTCGGCGGTGCTGTCGGCCGTTGCGGCGTACGTCTACCTGCCGTCGAGCTTCGCCGACCTGAACGGGGTGGGCGCCGACATCCAAGCCCTCGACGGTGATCCGCGGCTGCTGGCCGTGGTGGCTGTGGTGCTGGGCATCGTGCTGGCGGGCGTCATCCTCTGGCTGACCGGCTACTTCACCGGGACCGATCACCCGCCGACCCACAACGTGGCCGACACGTCGTTGACCGGTGCCGCCACCGTGGTGCTTTCGGGCATCGGCGTCGGCTTGGAGTCGGCCGTCTACACCTCCGTCACGATCGCCGCCGCCGTCTACGCCGCCTACCTGCTCGGAGGCGGTTCGGTGATCCTGTCGCTGTTCCTGATCGCCCTGGCCGGCTGCGGTCTACTGACCACGGTGGGCGTGATCGTGGCGATGGACACCTTCGGCCCGGTCAGCGACAACGCTCAGGGCATCGCCGAGATGTCCGGGGACGTCGACGACGCCGGCGCTCAGATCCTCACCGAACTGGACGCCGTCGGCAACACCACCAAGGCCATCACCAAGGGCATCGCGATCGCGACGGCCGTGTTGGCCGCCACCGCACTGTTCGGCTCCTACAACGACGCCGTGACCACTGCGCTGATCGATGCCGGGAAGACTGCTCAGGACGCGATCGACTCCTACCAGGTGGTCTCGCCCAACGTGCTGGTCGGCCTGATGCTCGGTGCTGCCGTGGTGTTCCTGTTCTCCGGTCTGGCGATCGACGCGGTCACCCGGGCGGCCGGCGCGATCGTGTTCGAGGTGCGGCGCCAGTTCAAGGAGAAGCCCGGGATCATGGACTACACCGAGAAGCCCGACTACGGCCGCGTGGTCGACATCTGCACCCGGGACTCCCTCCGCGAGCTGGCGACACCCGGCCTGCTGGCGGCGATGGCCCCGATCGCCGTCGGCTTCGCCCTCGGTGCCGGAGCGCTGGCCGGCTACCTGGCCGGCGCCATCGGCACCGGCGTGCTGATGGCGGTGTTCCTGGCCAACTCCGGTGGTGCCTGGGACAACGCCAAGAAGCTGGTCGAGGACGGCCTGCACGGCGGCAAGGGCTCCGATGCCCACGCCGCCACCGTGATCGGTGACACCGTCGGTGACCCGTTCAAGGACACCGCCGGCCCGTCGATCAACCCGTTGATCAAGGTGATGAACCTGGTGTCGGTGCTGATCGCACCCGCGATCATCCAGTACTCCGACAACACCGGGGTCCGCACGGTCGTGGCGCTGGTGGCCGCAATCGTGATCGTCACGGCGGTCACGGTGTCCAAGCGCCGGTCCTCGGCGATGCACGACGAGATTCCCGCCACGGCCAGCGCCTGACCCAGGCACCGGCACGGCACAGCGGATCGGCCCCTCCCGTCACATGGGAGGGGCCGATCGGCGTTGGTGGCCGCGGGGCCGGCATCGTCACGGGATCTGCGGTCAGCGTGCCCCGGACGGTGAGGTGGCCATCTTGGACCAGGTTCGCAGAGCGTGCTCCACGACGGCGATGAGGGCCTGCTTGGCGGACTCCTTGTCCCGCGCGTCGCAGACGATGACGGGCGTATCGGGGTTCAACTGGAGCGCCTCGCGGACAGCCTCCGGGCTGTGCGGCAGCGCGCCGTTGAAGGTGTTGATGGCGACGACGAAGGGCAGACTGCGGGCCTCGAAGAAGTCGATCGGCCCGAAGCAGTCCTCCAGCCGCCGGGTGTCCACGAGCACGATGGCGCCGATGGCGCCGCGCACCAGGTCGTCCCACATGAACCAGAACCGGTTCTGACCCGGGGAGCCGAACAGGTAGAGCACCAGTTGCTCGTCGATCGAGATCCGACCGAAGTCCATGGCCACCGTCGTGGTGGTCTTGTTGGGAGTGGCGCTCAGATCGTCGACCCCTTGACTGGCGGAGGTCATCACGGCCTCGGTGCGCAACGGAACGATCTCGGAGACGGCACCCACGAACGTGGTCTTGCCCGCTCCGAACCCACCCGAAATAACGATCTTGGTCGACCGGGTCGGCCGCTCGTCAGAGCCGCTGAAGGCCACTGAGTACTCTCCTCAGGAAGTCGGGGTCGCGTTCGTCGCCCTCGGCGGCGGAGGTCCGCATGACCTCCACCAGGCCCAGGTCCACCATGTCGGCGATGATCACTCGGGCCACCCCGAGCGGAACCGCCAGCCGCGCGGCGATCTCGGCGACCGAGACGGTGCCGCTACACATCTCGATGATGCTGGTGTGCTCCGGGTTGAGCCACGGGCTGGTCGAGGCCTCCTTGCCGGCGAGCGTGGTGTGGACCAGGGCCTCCAGATCCAGATCCCGCACGGGACGGGTGCGGCCGCCGGTTCGGGCGTAGGGCCGGACCAGGGAGGCGGACTCCGTCAGATCGATCTCCAGGACATCGCCGGCCCCGCTGCCGGGGGACCAGGTCGTCGACGAGGGGTCTCGCAGGCTGTCCGCCTCGGCCTGCTGTCGGGCCACGTCCATCCAGTCCTCCCCGGGCTGCGGACCCGGGCCCTCGGCCGATCCGGCCGATCCGGCCGATCCGGCCGATCCGGCCGATCCGGTCCGGGTGGCCGATGGTGGGCCGGGTCGGGCGTCGGGCTCGGGGAACGTGGCGACCGGCATCGGTGCGGTGTGCAGACTGCCCTCGACGTCCGGTGATGCCGCCTGGCCGGTCGGCACCTCCGCCTCCTCGTGGGTAGTCGAGTCCTCGGTCCCCCTGCCGCCGCGACGCCGGGTGATCTCGTCGCTGCGATGGATCCGCCGGTTGCGGGGGCCCGGCCCGGACGGCGGGTCCGTGCCACCCGCCAGGCGATCGTCGGCGCTCATGTCAAATCGGCCCCGTCCTACCGGCCGGCCCAGCCGGCTTCCGCCTGGCGCAGTTCGGGGGACAGGTGATCGCCGACCCGGTCGACCAGCAGGGTCATCTCGTAGCCGACCAGTCCGATGTCCGACGTGGGGGAGGCGAGCACGGCCAACCAGGAGCCGTCCGAGATGGCCATCAGCAGCAGGAACCCGCCCTGCATCTCCACCACGGTCTGGACGACGGAGCCGGCCGAGAAGCACAGCGCCGCACCGTTGGTCAGGCTTCCCAGGCCCGAGGCCACCGCCGAGAGTTGATCGGCCCGGTCACGCGGCAGTCCGGCGGAGCTGGCCATCAGCAGCCCGTCGGCGGAGACGACCGCGGCGTGGGCGACGCCGGGCACCCGCTGGGTGAACCCGTCGACCAG
>CAYYCE010000333.1:0-265 GCA_964469635.1 uncultured Kineosporiaceae bacterium | reverse complement strand
GATGTCGGCTCCCGTCCCTACACTCACGTGTCTCCTCCTTGACGGCCGGTACGCTGCCCGGCTTCGGTGCCCCCATTGAATACGGTTCTGGAGTCCGATTCGGGGGGAAGGTGGCGGGCTCTTCGGGCCGAGCTGAGCCCTCGCTGGTAGCTGCCCAGACGCCCCCGAACGGACTCGGCGTCGGTGCGCCGTGCCGATCCGGCCGGAGCGGCGGTCGGGGTGCCGGCGGCTGCCGCCGCCGAGGGCAGCAGGTTGGCCCCGGGAC
>CAYYCE010000332.1:0-4247 GCA_964469635.1 uncultured Kineosporiaceae bacterium | reverse complement strand
CGCCGCGACGGTCCGGCCGCCCACCGCCGCGGCGTGGACGGCCTCGAGGGCGCGGGCCTGACCGAGCGCGTCGTCCAGCCCCAGCAACCGGTTCGGCTCACCACGGATCGCCCGGCCCATCTCCTCCAGCTCGAGACGGTAGGAGTCGGCGGCCTCGACCGGGATGTCGCGGGCGACGCCGTCCTCGCCGGTGAGCACCACCCCCGGGACCATGCAGTGCCAGGGGTCGTTCACCCGGATCGTCCCCGTCGATCCGACCACCTCGAGATGGCTGCGGTCAGGCACGTGGAAGGCGGAGTCGATGTGGGCCAGCACGCCGTCGGCGAACTCGAGTGTGGCCACCAGCTGGGCGTCGACCCCGTGCTGTCCGATGACCTGTTGGGCAGCAACGGATCTCGGCTCGCCGGCCAGCAACCGGGCGGCACTGATGCAATAGCAGCCGACGTCCATCAGGCTGCCGCCGTCCAGATCCGGGTCGACCCGGATGTCACCGGTCAGCGGCGCGGGCCAGCTGAACGAGGCGACGATCATCCGCAGCGCCCCGATCGCGCCCTCGCGGACCAGCTCCGCCGTACGCCGAGTCTGCGGGTGGTACCGGTACATGAAGGCCTCGCTGAGCACCAGCCCCCGCCGCCGAGCCTCCTCGAACGCCTCGGCCACCTCGGAAGGCTTGCGGCTGTAAGGCTTCTCGCACAACACATGCTTGCCCGCCGCCAACGCACGCATCGTCCAGGAGTGATGCAGCGAATTGGGCAGCGGAATGTACACGGCATCGACGTCGGGGTCGGCCAGCAGTTCCTCGTACGCCCGATGGGCCCGGGGGATGCCGTGCTCGGCGGCGAACTCGATCGCCCGATCGCCGTCCCGGCTGGCGACGGCGAGCACCTCCACCTCGGGGGATGACCGCGCACCGGCCAGGACCTTGCGGTTGATCAACGCTGTGGACAGTACGCCCCAGCGGACGGCGTCGGTCACGGCTCCTCCTCGAGCGACGGGGTACGGCGTCACGGGGACAGGATGCACCGCGCCCCGGGAGTCCTGAGCCCGGGACCGGCGGCCACGAGCGGCTCAGGACTGCAACGCCCGGCGCAGTCGCCGGCCGATCACCTCGCTGGCCAGGCTCACCACGAACGAGGCGGCCAGCAGTGAGGTGAGGACCGGGAACCGGAACACCGCCAGGTTCTCGGCCAGCAGCCGCCCCAGACCCGCCGCGCCGACCACGCCCACCACCGCGGTGTCCCGCACGCAGATCTCGAACCGGTACAGCGTGTAGGTCACCAAGTGGTGGGCGGACGGCGCCACCAGGGCCGCCAACCCGGCCCGTCCCCGCGGCACCCCCGCGGCGAGCAGCGCGTCCCGGGGCCTGATGTCCACGCTCTCCCAGGCCTCGGCGACCAACCGACCGAGGATGCCGCCGGTGTACAGGCCCAGGGCCAGTGCGCCCGGCAGCACTCCGGGGAACAGCACGAGCAGCGCCATCACCGCCCAGATCGTCGGCGGCACCGACCGCAGCACCAACAGCACCAGCCGGGCCAGCGACCAGGCGGCGATCCGCGGAACCGTCGACCCCCCACCGGCCCGCGCGTCCGCCGAGCCCCGGCGGATCCGGGCGGCCCACGGTCCGATGACCAGGGTCAGCGCCACGGCGATGGCCATCGCCAGCACCGCCATCGCCACGGTGTCCAGGACGGCGCCCGTCAGTTCCGCCCAACCGCCGGGCGGCAGCGCGGGCGGCCACAGATCCGCGAGCAGACGGACCGTCAGCCGCCGGGTCCGGGGGGAGGTGAGCCCGGACAGCGACACATCGGAGGCCCACCACGCGAGGATCAGCCCCGGACCCGCCACCAGCGCCGAGCCCCGCGCCCACCGCGAGGCCCGCCGGACGCCGTCACCGCGGGCGCTGCCGCCCGACCAGTCCGAGCAGCTGACCACCGCGAGGTCGGCCCGCAGCCGGGTGCTCCACAGATCCACCGCGGCCGACAGGACGAGCACCGCGCCGATCAGGGTCCAGACCTCGTCCCAGTTGCGCGAGGACAGGCTGACCGCGAGCTCCTGGCCGAGCCCGCCCACCCCGACCACGCCGAGGATCACCGCCGACCGGATCGCACACTCGAACCGGTAGAACGAGTACGACAGCAGCATCGGGGCCGCCTGGGGCAGCAGCGCGTAGGCGATCGCCGGGGCCCGCCGAGCACCCGCCGTCCGCAGCGCGGCCAGCGGCCCCGGGCGCACGCCGTCCAGGGTCTCGCCGAACACCTTGGCCGTCTGGGCGCCGAACGGCACGGCGATGGCCAGCACCGCCACCATCCGGTCCAGGCCCAGCACGCTGACGAACAGCAACGCCCAGATCAGCTCGTGGATCGCCCGGACCGCGACCAGGGCGCCGCGCAGCACCCATCGCACGGCCCGCACCGCCGGCGGCGGCCGCCGGTCCCACGCCACATCGCTGAGCACCAGGCCGCCGACCGCGCCGATCACCAGGGCCCCAGCGGTGCCGAGCGCGGCGAAGACCACGGTCACCACCACCGCGTCCCAGGTCAGCGCCAGGAAGTCCGGTGACAGGGCGGGCCTCAGGGCGGAGCCGAGCAGTTGGCCGAGCAGCGGCAGACCTCCCCGGTTGACCACCGCGACGTCGTCCGGGACGCCGAGCGGGCCGAACGGCACGGCGCGGTGCAACGCCCAGACCAGCGGCCCGGCCACGAGCAACAGGCCGGTGAGCCGACGGACGGTCACCTCGCGGGCGCTCACCCGGTGCCGGGGGCTCCCGCGCTCCACGGACGGGCGCGAGTCGGGTGGGTCCAGCTGGATCGTCACGTCGGGTCCGTCAGGTCCGCGAATACAGCTCGTCGAGCGCCGAATCGTCCAGTTCTCCGGCGGGTCGGTCCAGGACAAGCCGACCCGCCCGCAGCCCGACCACCCGGGTGCAGTGCCGCCTGGCCAGGTCGGGCTGGTGCAGCGTGACCACCATGGCCGCAGACCGTGCGCAGTCGCGCAGCAGCCGCAGCACCTCGGCGGCCCGGGGCGGGTCGAGGCTGGCCACCGGCTCGTCCGCGAGCACCAGTACGGGCTCCAGCACCAGCGCCCGGGCGATGGCCACCCGCTGCCGCTCCCCACCGGACAGTCGCTCGGTGCGCTCGTAGGCGGCCCATTCCAGATCGACCCGCCGCAGCGCATCGGCGACGGTCCGGTCGGCCCGGGGCCAGGCCAGGGCGGCCAGCGCCCTCGGGGTGCTCCACCGGCCGAGCCGTCCGGCGTTGACGTTGTGCACCACCCGCACCGCCTCCACCAGGTCCAGTCGCTGCGAGACCGTGCCGATCCGGCGCTGGACGGCGCGCAGCCGGTTCGGCGGCGCCTGCGACAGATCGGCGCCGAAGGTCCGGACGGTGCCCGAGGTGGCGGGCAGCGACCCGTTCAGCAGCGCCAGGAGGGTGCTCTTGCCCGCGCCGCTGGCCCCGAGGACGGCGATCCTCTCGCCCGCCGCGACGCTCAGGTCGATGTCGGCCAGCGCCTCGAGGGCGCCGAACCGGCGGCCCGCCCCCCGCAACTGGACGACGGGTTGCGCCGCAGTCATCGGGGCACCCTCACGCCAACAGGCCCTGGTCCTTGGCGACGGCCTCGATCTGGTCGTAGTTCGAGTTCTGGGTCGGCACGAACTTCGTGGCCCCGAACAGGTCGAGGATCGCCTTGTCGTCGGGATCGGCGACGTCCAGCCCCAACAGCAGATCGGTGATCTTCCGGGTGGTCCCGACGCCGAACGTCTCGTCGACGTCGGGGCGGACCAGCCAGTGGTAGTCGGCATAGGGCGGGGTGCGCCAGAGCACGACCACCGTGCTCAGGTCGACCTCGCCGGCCTTCTCGACCTTCGTCCACACCTGCTCGTTGACCGCCCCCACTTCGAAACTGCCCGAGGCCACGGCCTCGATGGTGGCGTCGTGCGATCCCGAGAAGCCCGGGCTGCCCTTGAGGTCCTTCTCGTCCAGACCCGCCTGCCGCATGAAGTACTGCGGCATCAACCGTCCCGAGGTGGAGGTCTGACTGCCGAAGGTGAAGGTGTGTCCCGCCAGCTGTTTCAGGCCCGACACGTCGTCGAACGGCGTCAGCGCGGAGGCCGCGTTCGCGATGAACAGGCTGTGGAACTCGGCGTCGATGTCGCGCTGGGCGATGGCGGTGGCGCCGGGCACCCGGGAACGCGCCTGCACCCCGGTGAGCCCGCCCATCCAGGCGACGGACACGTCGCCGATCTCGAA
>CAYYCE010000331.1:0-4250 GCA_964469635.1 uncultured Kineosporiaceae bacterium | reverse complement strand
GCCCACCGGAACGAGTTCGGTGTGGTCGACGGCGCCCGACCGCCCGCCCGCGAACGACCACAACCCGACGTTCGCCCGTTCGGAGAACAGCGCGAGCGCCGTCGTGACGGCCTCCTGGGCGCCCTGGAGCTTGGTCACCGTTCCCGCTCCGGCGACCGGGTCGGCCATCGACCCGGAGACGTCCAGGACGAACAACACGTTGGAGCGGACCGCCAACTGGCGCCACACGGCGACCAGGACCTGCGCGACCTGGGGCGAGGGCCGGGGAAGGGTGACCGCGGGCTGGGCCGGGTTCACTCCCGACGCCGGCGCGTCGGCGAGGTCGAGGACGTGCTCGGGGGTGCGGAAGTACTCGGCCTGCCAGGTCCGTGCTGCCCGGTCCGAGCGCACGAACTCGCCGAAGGCCTGGGCCGCGGCCCGGTGTGGCCCGTCGACCCAGGGGGCGTCGAGCACCGCGTACGGGTGATCGGCGAACACCGAACCGGTGGGCGGGTAGGCGGCGACCAGCGGAACCTCCGGCGGGGTGCCGTCGCCGCCGTCGCCGGTGCCGCCGTCGGTCCCGGCGTTGTAGGCGGCGACCATTCGCTCATCGGTCAGCAGCGCGGACATGGCGGCCGGCGCCTGCGCCCCGGCGGCCCGCCACAGCGCCTCGAAGGTGACGATGTCGTCGCTGTAGCGGAACGTGGCTCGGTCGAGGGCGCCCAGGAAGGTGGTGCTCCGCGGTGAGGTCACGGCGTCCCGGGCCAGGTCGTCGTGGGTCTGCGTCGCGGCGTAGGTCGCCGCGACGGTCGCGTCCAGGCCCTGATCGGACAGAGTCGGATCGGTCCGGCCGATCCGCAGCCGCCCCCACTCCGGGTGGCCGACGGCGCCCCAGCCCGCGGGCGCGACGCCGATCGCCAGCAGGTCCGCCAGGGCGGGCTGCCTGGCCGGCCAGCCCAGGGCGGTGGCGACGGGCCGGGGCATCGCGATCACGGACGGCGAGGACACCACGGAGGGGGCGGTCTGATCCACCGGCAGCAGATTGTGCCGGTCCATGGTTGCCAACTGCTCCTGCAGCAACCTCAGCCAGGTGGAGCTCGAGGGCATCCAGACATCGGGCTCGGGCCCGTTGGTCGCATCCCAGTCGTGGCTCAGCTGGGACGTCACGATCCCCGAGGACCTGCCGATCACCCTGACCTCGATGCAGCGACCGCGGGGATCGTCGACGCCGGTGGCGAAGTCCTGCGCCAGAGCCGTGAGCCCGGCGTAGGTGTCCGGCGAGGAGAGCACGGTCAGGCGGACCGGTGCGGAGTCGCCCGCGCACTCGCGCAAGGCCGCGGCGGCCTCCGCGGCCGTGGGGACCCTGGTGTCGTCGCGGCGCCACAGCCACCACCCGCCCGCGGCTGCCAGGAGGACGACGAGCATCGCGGCCACACCCGCCAACCACCGACCGCGACGGCGGTGACGCCCCGGACGACGTCCCCCGGACGAGTCGAACCCGGGTGGAGCAGGAAGCTGGGCCATCCTTCGCTCTCCGACCGTCTGTTCCGGTGCGCAGGCCGCTTCGTCATGCCCCTTCATCATGCCCCGGACGGACGACCGGGGCCGGGGAAACGACCGAGAAACGACACCGAATGGTGTATACCGTTCCGGCCAGGTGTCTGCGGCCCCGCTCGGCGCTGGCCTATGGTGGGCGCGTGTTGGTGAGGCCTGCAGCGGCGGTGCTCGGCGCGCTCGCCCTGGTGCTGGGCGGCGGTCTCGGCCCGCTGGCCCCGGCCGCTGCCGCCCCCGCAGCGCCGCCCGCCGCCGTCCGGGCCACGGGACCCGTGTCCTCGATCGTGCACGACGTCGGCTCCACCCCGTACCGGATCGCCACCGTGCGCCTGGCCGACGGGCGGACGGCGCGGCTGCGCTGGAACCCCTGCCAGCAGATCACCTACCGGGTGAACGTGGCCGCCGTCCCGGCGGCGGGACGCAAGGCCGCCCTCGCCCAGATCCGCCGGGCCGTGCGCCGGCTGGGTGCCGTCACCGGGTTGCGGCTGTCCTACCGGGGCACCACGACGGCCGTGCCGCGCAAGGCCACCGTCGCCACGCAGCGCTCGGAGATCCTGATCGCCGTGACCAAGGCGTCGGCCACCGACCTCGGCATCGGCGACGGCGTGATCGGGTTCGGTGGGTACCGCTACTGGCAGTGGACGACGCCCATGCCGTCCGGCCGCGACGTGGCCTCGGCCGCGATCGCCCGCGGCTGGGTGGTGCTCGACGTCGACGCGCTCGCGCGGATGCGGCAGGGGTTCGGTCCGGGGATGACGGCGGGCAACGTGATCCAACACGAACTCGCCCACGTGGTCGGGCTCGGCCACGTGAACGATCCGAGACAGCTGATGGCCGACACCCTGACCCGTATCTCGCCCGACGGCTACGCCGACGGCGACCGCACCGGACTGGGTCTGGTCGGGCGTCGTGCCGGCTGCCTGACCGTACCCGCCGACCTCGTGACGGATCTGAGGTGAGCGCCGTGCCCGATCTCGACAGGCCCGTCGTGGGGCTCTACGTGGGCGCCGGCGCCCGGACCAGTCACCGGATGTGGCTGCAAGCCGCCCGGCGTCGTCGCCAGCGCATCGTCGCCGTGGCCGCCGGAGCCCCGGTCGCGGTCCTGGCGACGTGGCAGGGTCTCGGCCCGGGCCCCGGGCCGTCGTCCGTGCCGTCCTCGAGCGACGTCCGCTTCACCCAGGGCTCAGGGCCCGTGGCGGATCCGGGACAGGCGCCCGGCGCCCCGTCCTCCGCCCTGCGGGACGCCTCCGGCGACGGGCCCCAGCCCTACAGCCGGGGCGGTGCCCAGCCGGTGTTCATCCCCGGCGCCGAACTGGCCGGAGCGAACCTGGGCAGGACGTCGACGCCCAGGACCGGCGGCGGGGTCTCCTCCGACGGCGGGGTCTCCTCCGACGTCCCGGCGCAGCCCGCCACGCAGGCGACCGGTTCGGCGACGACCGCGCCCGTCACGAACGCTGCGAGCGCCGCCACGCCCGTCACCATCGCGGCGACCACGGCCGCGAGCACCGCGACCGTTCCCGTGACGGCGCCGACCGGTTCGGCGGCGACCACCGCGTCCGCCGGGGCGGGCGTGACGACCTCGACGGTCACGGTCGAGGTCACCACCACGCAGACCGTCCACGGGACGGGGAGACCGACGACGTTGCCGACCCCTCCGGGCCTGCTCAAGAAGCTCGTCGGCGAACCCGGGACGGGCGGGGAGTAACCCGGGCCGAGGTGACCCGACCCACCGGCCCGGCCACGTCAGCGCTCGGCGCTGCTCCCGGCGAGCTCGGCCGAGGCGTCCGAGGGCAGACGCACCATTCGGTAGGCCGCCTCCTCGCAGCGGCGCCGGTCCCACTGCTGACGGCTCGTCATCATCGCGCGGGCCAGGGCGGCCGGCGTCGGATCGGCCGGGAACACGGACGCCCGCTCGCCCAACGACCCCGCCATGGTGCACGCGGTGCTGACCACGACGTGCCGCTCGGCCGCCACCGCCTCGGCGATCACCCGGCCCCAGATCTCGTCGGTGCTGGGCACCACCACGGTCTGGCTGTCCGCCAGGAGCCGCCGGCGCGTGGCAGGGTCCGGCTCGGGGACGAAGACGACGCTGTCGCCGAGGTGCAGTTCCTCGGCCAGCCGGACCAGGGACGCCAGCAGCGGGCCCTCCCCCACCACGGTGAGCAGGTCGTCGATGCCCCGCACGAGGTGGAAGGCGTGCAGCAGGCCCTCGGTGTTGGTCCGCCGGACGAGCGGGCCGAAGAAGGCGAACCGGTGTCCCTCGCGGACGTCCACCACGCGTTCGCCGGGGGCGGGGGCGTCGTCCAGCTCCGGGGCGTGTGCGATGCGATCGGCCGGTATGCCCATCTGCAGCACCGCGTCGACCGAGCCGGTGCCCGAGGCGAGGACGGCGTCGGCCCGGCGCAGCAGGCGTCGCCGGGCTCGGACGGCGCGGGCGGTTCGGACGGCGCGGGCGGGCTCGCCGGCGCCGTCCCGTGGACCCATCCCTGGGACATCGGCCGTGCCGACCGCCGCCGTGCCGACTGCCTCGGGGTCGACCTCGGCATCGGATCGACCGGTGCGGTAGGTGGCCACGACGGGGATCCTCTCCCGGCGGGCCCACCGGGCGGCGGCGTGGAATGCCTCCGACTCCCACCCGTCCAGGACCACCGCATCGGGGCGACGGCGGATCAGTGTCCGCAGGCCGCGGGTCGGCGAGTAGAGCTGGACCCCCTGCG
>CAYYCE010000330.1:3039-4260 GCA_964469635.1 uncultured Kineosporiaceae bacterium | reverse complement strand
GGCGCCGTGGCCGGGCCGGGGCCGAGAGCCGGTTCTGGGGCGGCCTGGCCACCCGCGTGACCCGTCACCCGCTGGCCGCCGGCGCCGCGACCGCCGCCGTCCTGGTCGCGCTCGCGCTGCCGGCCCTGGGCATGCGCACCGCGCTGCCCGGCAGTGAGAGCCTGCCGGACGGCTTCGCCAGCGTCGAGGCCTACAACCGGCTGTCCGCCGCGTTCCCGCAGAACGGCACCACCGTCGACGTCGTGGTGAGGACCCCGGCCGCCGAGGCCGACCGCGCCGAGTCGGCGCTGGCGTCGGCATTCGCCACGGCGACCACGCTGCCGCACGTGATCGGTGAGGCACCGCAGATCGAGGCGTCCACGGACGCCACGGTGCACGTGCTGCGCCTCGCCGTCCCGCTGGAGACCAGCGACCCGGCGTTGGGAGGCGTCGTGGAGTCGGTCCGCTCGCAGGTCGTCCCGGTGGTCTCGAGCCGGCTCGACGGCCTGGACGCCACGATCGCCGTCGGGGGCGCCGCGCAGGCCACGGACCTGGCGAGCTGGATGAACGCCCGGCTGCCCTGGGTGGTCGGCTTCGTCCTGGCGCTCACCCTGGTGGTCATGCTGCTCTCGTTCGGCTCGCCCGCCCTGGCGTTCGCCACCGTGGGTCTGAACCTGCTGTCGGTGGGTGCCGCCTACGGGGTGATGGCCCTGGTGTTCCAGCACACCTGGGCCGAGGGGCTGCTCGGTTTCACCGCCATCGGGTCGGTGGCCTCGTGGGTCCCGCTGATCATGTTCGTGATCCTGTTCGGGTTGTCGATGGACTACCACGTGTTCGTCGTCAGCCGGGTGCGCGAGGCGTTCGAGGCCGGAGCCACACCACGTGAGGCGGTGCGGCTCGGGGTCTCCCGGTCGGCGGGCGTGGTGACCAGCGCGGCCGTCGTCATGGTGGCGGTGTTCGCGATCTTCGCGACCCTGTCCAGCCTGGAGATGAAGCAGCTCGGCATCGGCCTGGCCACGGCGATCCTGTTGGATGCCACCCTGGTCCGGGGCGCGCTGCTGCCCGCGGTGCTGACCCTGCTCGGCCGGCGGGCGCACACCGTGCTGCGGTGGCTGCCGACGATCCACCACTGATCCCGCCACTGATCGGCCCAACCCGTGGAGTCGGGCCGGGTTAGCCCCCCCCGGCGGGGGGCAACCCCGCCCCCCTCAAGGGGGGGGGGGGAGAATGAGCCCGTGTCCC
>CAYYCE010000330.1:0-3029 GCA_964469635.1 uncultured Kineosporiaceae bacterium | reverse complement strand
CCCACCACCCCCCACCTCCCCCCCCCTGCTCCGCCCCCCCCGGTGGCGGGGGCCGGGTCCCCCCCCCCCCCCGGGGGCAAACCCGGCCCCGACTCACGGCGTGGGGGCGAGACTGAGCCGGTGACCCGCCCGCAGCCCCCCGTCGCCGTCGCCCGGGGGCCCGACGGCGGCTGGCAGCTGCGGCCGGTCGACGAGCCCGGCCCGCCGAGGACGCTCCCGGACGACGACGCGCTGGCCGCCGTGGTCGACCGGCTCGAGGGCGAGTGTTCCCCGCGGTGGGTGTGGCGCTCCACCCCGCAGGTCCACCGGGCGCTGTTGGCCCGCGGCGTGCGGGTCGCCCGCTGCCATGACGTGGCCCTCACCGAGCGGCTGTTGCTCGGCCACGAGGGCCGCTGGGCCGAGCTCGCGGCCTCCGGGGCGGCCCACGGCGAGGCAACCGCGCCCGACCAGCCCTCGCTGCTGGACGACGGCGCCCCCGGCGACCCGCACTCCGCCGAACTGCTGGCCGACGAGCACGCCGATCAGACCGCGCGGATCGCGGCGGCACGCGCCGCCCAGGGCGGCTTCGCATTGCTGGTGGCCGCCGAGTCGGCCGGTGCGCTGACCGCCGTCGAGATGGGCGAGGCCGGCCTGCCCTGGGACGAACGGGCCCACGACGAAATCCTCACCGAGCTCTTGGGGGCGCGCCCCGCGCACGGCCGCCCGCCGGTGCTGCAGGAGCTGGCCCGGGAGCTGGCCGCGCTGCTGGACGACGACCGCCTCAATCCCGACTCCCCTGCCGACCTGCTGCGCTCGCTGCGCCGGGCTGGGCTGCCGGTGTCCTCGACCAACCGCCACGAGCTCGCCCGCCACGACCATCCGGCGGTGCCGCTGGTCCGCCGCTACAAGGAGCTGTCGCGGCTCTGGACGGCGCATGGCTGGAGCTGGCGCCGGACGTGGGTGCGCGAGGGCAGGTTCCACCCCGAGTACGTGCCGGCGGGGGTGGTCTCGGGTCGCTGGGCCACGCGCGGCGGCGGGGCGCTGCAGATCCCCCGGGCGGTGCGCGGCGCGGTGCGGGCACCGGCCGGACGGGTGCTCGTGGTGGCCGACGCCGGGCAGCTCGAGCCGCGGGTGCTGGCCGCGATGTCCGGCGATCCGGGCATGGTGGCGGCGACGGCCGCCGGGGACCTCTACGCCGAGCTGGCGACACGGGCGCTCGGCCGGCCGCAGGCCCGCGCCGAGGCCAAGGTCGCACTGCTGTCGGCGATGTACGGCGGCGGCACCGGCTCACCCGCCCTGGCGGCGCTGCGGCGCCGGTTCGGCCGCGCGCTGGGGTTGCTCGAGGAGGCCGCCCGCATCGGAGAGGACGGCGGCAGCGTACGGTCCGTGCTGGGGCGGGTGTGCCCGCCGGCCGGGTCGGGCTGGCTCGAGGGCGCCCCGGAGCCGGCGATCGGGGCCCGCGCGCGGGCTCGGGGCCGGTTCACCCGCAACTTCGTGGTGCAGGCCTCGGCGGCCGACTGGGCGGCGGTGCTGGTCGCCGGGTTGCGCACCCGGCTGGCCGCCCTGTCGCCCGGCCCGAACGGCTGGCCCGCGCAGGTCGTGTTCTTCCAGCACGACGAGGTGATCGTCGAGGCGGGGGCCGCGCAGGCCGACGACGTGGTGGCGGCGATCGCCGAGGCGGGGACGGAGGCGACCCGGCTGGTACTCGGCGGGGCCGGCGTCGCCATTCCGTTGGAGGCGGCGGTGGTCACCAGCTACGCCGACAAGGCCTGACCCGGGCAACCCTCGTGGGCGCAGACCTGCGCCTGCCGCGCGCCGCCGCCGGGCCTTCGGGCGGGCGGAAGGTGACTCAGCCGTCGGCCCACGCGGTCGTCCCGGTCGTCCCGGGAAGACCGAGCAGCCGGTCGGTGAGGTCGTCGACCTCCCGGTCGACGGCGGGCCAGTTCACCTTCGGACGCAGCAGGCGCAGCGAGACCATGCCGTGCAGCGCCGTCCAGAAGTGGAGGGCGACCATCGACGCCTCGTCGAGCGTCATGGCCGGGCGTCGCCGGCGGCGCACGGCGCGCAGGTCGGTGATCAGGTCCTCGAGGATCGCCGTGGACTGCGGTTGCACACTCGGGACGCCACCGGGCGGGACCAGCTTCGAGGCGAACATGACCGCGTACTCGCCGGGGTGCTCGGCACCGTACCGGACGTAGGCGTGGGCACGGGCGCGCACCCGGTCGACGGCGCCGGGCCCGGCGGCGCCCGCCGCGGCCACGAGATCGTTCGCCAACTCTCCGAACCGGCACGCCTTCACCTCGACGAGCAGGTCCTCGACGCTGTCGAAGTGCAGGTAGATGGATGTCGCGGCGACGCCGACCTCGCGCGCCACCGACCGCAGCGTCAAGGTCGCCGCGTCTCCGCTGCGAGCGATCATGCCGCTCGCGGCCTCGATGATGTCGCCGCGTAGCGAGGCCCCCTGCCCCCGCCGGGCGGGAGTGCGCCGGGTCCTGCGGGCCGGCCGCGTGGTCACCCCCGGCCTCGACGCCGCCATGGGTCGTCCTCCTCGCGTCGAACACACTTATTGGTTGACAACTGTAGCCCAATGGGTCTTCACTCGGAATCACACAACACTCGTAGCCCTAGGCTCGTAGCCCCATCAGTCCGGCGCGAAGTGATGCCGCGTCCCGTCCGCCACCCGGAGTCCACGATGTCAGCCCAACCGACCCTGCCCGCCGCCGCAGCCTCCTCGCTCCCCGCGGCCGTGTCCCGGCCGGAGCGCCACGACCGCCCGGGGTGGACCCTCGCCGTCGTCTGCGCCGCCGTCTTCATGCTGCTGCTCGACGTCACGATCGTCTCCGTCGCCCTCGCGGACCTGCAGCGCGACCTGTCGGCCGGCCTCGACGACCTGCAGTGGGTCGTCGACGCCTACACCCTCACCCTCGCGGGCGGCCTGCTCACCGCGGCCACCGTCGGGGACCGGATCGGACGTCGGCGGGTGTTCACGGCCGGACTGGCCCTGTTCACCGCCGCCTCCCTGGCCTGCGCCCTGGCCGCTTCGGTCGCCC
>CAYYCE010000329.1:3958-4262 GCA_964469635.1 uncultured Kineosporiaceae bacterium | reverse complement strand
GCTGTGGAGCGAGGCGTCGGCGGGCACCAACGCACCGGGCACATCGCTGGTCCTCGATCACCCGGTGCAGATCTACGGTGCCGAGCACCTGATGTCCCCGGTCACCGGGTGGAGCTGCACCGCCGCCCCGCTGCACGGACCGCAGGGCGAGCTGGTCGGTGCCCTCGACATCACCGGCACCGCGGAGGCCGCCGCGCCGCACGCTCTGCGCCTGGTCAAAGTGGCCGCCGCCGCGGTCGAGGCGGAGCTGCGGCTGCGCCACCACGTCGAGGCCTCGCACTCCCCGGCGGGCCCGCCCGACCTG
>CAYYCE010000329.1:2737-3948 GCA_964469635.1 uncultured Kineosporiaceae bacterium | reverse complement strand
CCTGGCCGCGACCGCCGCGGTCTCGATGCTGCGGGTGCTCGGCCGCAGTCACGCCGAACTGCGGCTGCCCGCCCTGGCCACCGCGCCCGCGCGCTCCCCGTACCTGCTGCGGCCACGCCACGGCGAGTTGCTGCTGATGCTCAGCGAGCATCCGGGCGGGATCACCGGCGGGCAGCTCGAGCTGGCCCTGCATGATGACCCCGCGGCGACGGTGACGGTGCGGGCCGAGTTGTCCCGGCTCCGCGCCACGCTGGCGAATCTGGGCGGACCGGCCATCGGCGCCAAGCCCTACCGGGTCGCCCCGGTGCCGCTGACCGATGTCACCGAGGTGCGCACCGCGCTGCGGCGCGGCGACGTCCGGACGGCGCTTCGGCAGTACGCCGGACCGGTGCTTCCGCTGTCCCAGGCCCCCGCCGTGGTGGCGCTGCGCGAGAAGCTGGACGCCGACGTCCGGACCGCGCTGCTGTCCACCGGCGACCCGAACCTGGTGTGGGAGTTCGCGGTTCGCCCCGAACAGAGCTACGACCTGGACCTGTGGCAGGCGTGTCTGGCGCTGGCCGAGCCCGGGACGCCCCGGTACACCGTGGCGAGCCGGAAGGTCGCCCGGCTCGACGCCGAGCTCGGCCTCTGAGGCACCCGAACCTCCCCGTGATCCTGCGATCCGTGCGCCGTGACGAGGCAACGTTGCGGCAACGTGTCGCTGCCTAGTGTCCAGGATCACATTCATCCACTCGATTTCACACCGAGGTGAGTTCGCATGACCGTCTACGCCCCGCCCGGCCAGAACGCAAGCCTGGCCACCTACGCATCGCGGTACGACAACTGGATCGGTGGCCGCCGCGTGGCTCCGGTCAAGGGCGCCTACTTCGAGAACATCTCCCCCGTCACCGGCAGACCGTTCTGCGAGATCGCACGCGGGACCGCCGAGGACATCGAACTGGCACTGGACGCCGCGCACGCCGCCGCCCCCTCGTGGGGCAAGACCTCGGCCACCGATCGCTCGAACGTCCTGCTGAAGATCGCCGATCGCATGGAGGCCAACCTCGAGGCCCTGGCCGTCGCCGAGACCTGGGACAACGGCAAGCCGGTGCGCGAGACCCTGGCCGCCGACATCCCGCTGGCGATCGACCACTTCCGCTACTTCGCCGGTGCCCTGCGCGCGCAGGAGGGCACCATCAGCCAGATCGACGACGACACCGTCGCCTACCACT
>CAYYCE010000329.1:0-2727 GCA_964469635.1 uncultured Kineosporiaceae bacterium | reverse complement strand
GCTCGGCGTCGTCGGCCAGATCATTCCGTGGAACTTCCCGATCCTGATGGCGGTCTGGAAGCTCGCCCCCGCACTGGCCGCCGGCAACGCCGTCGTGCTCAAGCCGGCCGAGCAGACACCGGCCTCGATCATGTTCCTGGTCGACCTGGTCGCGGACCTGCTGCCACCGGGTGTGCTCAACGTGGTCAACGGGTTCGGCGTCGAGGCCGGCAAGCCGCTGGCGTCCTCCCCGCGGATCCGCAAGATCGCCTTCACCGGGGAGACCACGACCGGTCGACTGATCATGCAGTACGCCTCGCAGAACCTGATCCCGGTCACCTTGGAGCTGGGCGGCAAGAGCCCGAACATCTTCTTCGCGGACATCGCCCGCGAGCGGGACGACTTCTACGACAAGGCCCTCGAGGGCTTCACCATGTTCGCCCTCAACCAGGGCGAGGTCTGCACCTGCCCGTCGCGGGCCCTGATCCAGTCCTCGATGTACGACCAGTTCCTCGGCGACTCCGTGGAACGCACCCGACTGGTCAAGCAGGGCAACCCCCTCGACACCGACACCATGCTCGGCGCGCAGGCGAGCAACGACCAGCTCGAGAAGATCCTCTCCTACATCGACATCGGCCGCGCCGAGGGCGCCAAGGTCCTCACCGGCGGGGAGCGCAACGTCCTCGAGGGCGACCTCGCCGAGGGCTACTACGTCCAGCCCACGATCTTCGAGGGCGACAACTCGATGCGGATCTTCCAGGAGGAGATCTTCGGCCCGGTGGTCTCCGTGACGAGGTTCGACGACTTCGACGACGCCATGAAGATCGCCAACGACACCCTCTACGGCCTGGGCGCCGGGGTGTGGTCGCGGGAGGCGAACACGCTCTTCCGGGCGGGCCGCACGATCGAGGCCGGCCGGGTGTGGACGAACTGCTACCACGCCTACCCCGCCCACGCGGCCTTCGGCGGCTACAAGGGCTCGGGCATCGGCCGCGAGACCCACCACATGATGCTCGAGCACTACCAGCAGACCAAGAACCTGCTGGTCAGTTACAGCCCGACCAAGCTCGGCTTCTTCTGATCCTCCCCTCCCATCGAACCCTCACGCCGCATCTCACCCCGAATCCGGTCCACCACCGAGGAGGCGGTGGGTTCTCGGGCGGAGACGAGCCGTCCCGTCCGAGAACCCACCACACGAGGGTGACCGGCGCCCGAAGGAGCGCGCCATGACCACAGCCGGACCTGAACCGCGCCGGGTCGACCTCACCGAGGCGGCGGCCGCGCTGCTGCGCACCCTGTTCGCCGACCACGGCCCGATGATGTTCCATCAGTCGGGCGGCTGCTGCGACGGCAGTGCCCCGATGTGTTACCCGCTGGGCGACTTCATCGTCTCCGAGGCCGATGTCCACCTCGGCGACCTGTCCGTCGGCGGGGAGGTGCCCGACGTCCCCGTCTACATGTCCCGGGCCCAGTACGCGGTGTGGGCGCACACCGCGATCACCATCGACGTGGTGCCCCGTCGCGGCGCCGGGTTCTCCCAGGGGGCGCCGACCGGTAACCGGTTCATCATCCGTTCCCACCAGCTCGACGGCGCCGCGCCGCCCAGTTGCGCCGTCTGACCCACCGGTGATCGCCGTTTCTGCAGCGTTTCGACCCTTTGGCCGGGGTAGAACCGCCCAGAACCGGCGATCACCGGTCGGTCGCTCATGATCGGAGAGGACCGGTCGACGGGGAGGGCATGTCGCTGCTGGACGTGCTGCGGCCTGGGCGGCTGCCCAGTCTGCCCTCGCTGCCGGGGATCCACCCACCAGGGTTCCCGATCGACGAAGCCACCGGGCTGGCGGGCCGGCGGGCCTTCGAGGCCGACCTCGCCCGGGCCGACGAACAGCTCGAGGCGCAGGCCTGCGGCGGCCGCCGGCTGCTCGCCCTCGCACTGCTCGCCCCCGTCGGCCTCGACCGGGCGACCCGGACGTCCGGACGGCGCTGGGCCGAGGCGCTGCTGCTGCGGGCCGCCACCGTGCTCGCCAGGGTCGGGGACTGTGACCGTGACCTGACCGGCTACCGGATCGGCGCCCACACCTTCGCCCTGGTGTTCACCGGGCGGCGGGCCGAGGAGTCGTTCGCGGTCGCCGAGGCGATCGCCCGCCGGATCGAGCGGGACGCCGAACCACTCACCTGCCCGATCGGCCTGGCCACCTGGGACGGCGAGCACACCGCGGACGCCCAGAGCCTGGAGTGGGCCGCCGACGCCGCCCTGGACCAGGCCCTCCTGCTGGGCGTGGACGAACCCGCCGGCCGGGTGGTCACGGCCGCGGATCAGACCAGCGGGCTGCGCTGGATCGCCTCCAGACCCTCGAGCACCAGGTCGGCGGCCCGGTAGGGATCGGACCTGCCCTCGGCCACCTCGGTGGCCAGCACCTGGACCAGTTCCCCCTCGCGCAGGTTCCCGATCTGACGCCGCAGGTCGGTCAGCGCGATGGCCTCGATCTCGCCGGCCGCGCGGTTGCGCCGCCGTTCGCCGAGCCATCCGGTGACGTCCGCCCAGGCGAAGTGGTCGTCGAGCGCGTCCAGCATGGCGTCCATCCCCTCACCGGTCGAGGCCACGGTCTTGACCACCGGGGGCCGCCAGGAGTCCGGTCCGCGCCGTTCGGCCAGGCCGATCATGTGCCGCAGATCGCGCACCGTGTGGTCGGCGCCGTCCCGGTCCGCCTTGTTGACCACGAACACGTCGCCGATCTCGAGGATGCC
>CAYYCE010000328.1:0-4262 GCA_964469635.1 uncultured Kineosporiaceae bacterium | reverse complement strand
TGTTGCGACACGCGGGAGTAGAGAAAGCACTCAGTAATCGAATAATCACTCTCTGTGCGCAACAATCGACCCGTGGCCTTGCGTGAGCTTCTCCTTCCCCCCGCCCCCGATGCTCCCCCGGGGCCGGACGGCGCCGTCGCCGGCGAACCGGTCGTCGAGGCGCCTCCCGCCACCCGCCGCGAGGCGCGAGCCCGGCGGCGTCGGCGGATGGGTCCGGTGACCGCGGGATTCGTGGTCGTCGCCGCGGCGGCGACCGGTTCGGCGGCGGCTCTGCTCGGAGGCTCCGATCGCGCCCGACCGTCGGCGGCCTATCCGTCGGCGGCGCCGACCCCGCCGGCACCCGCCGACGGGCGGACGTCGGGAGCCGGAGCGACGCTCGGCTCCGTGTCCGCCTCGGCCTCGGCCTCCGCCTGGTCGTCGGTCTCGGCGAGCCCGGCACCACCGCCCGTCTCGATCGCCGAGGTTGCCGACCGGCCACGGCAGAACGCCTCGTGGCCGGTCTTCACCTACACACTTCGGGCCGCCACCGGCACCGCGGAACCGCCGGACTTCCCCGGAGTGGTCGAGGGATTCAGGAAGATCCGGACGGCGCACGCCACCGTCACCCTGTCGCGGAACCGGTACTTCACCGCGGTGGGCACGCTGCCGGTGCGCACCGCCACCTACGACGTGTGTCGCCAGCAGCGGTTCTATATCCGTTGGCTGGCGGTGGATCCGGCGGCGGTGGTCGAGTCGACGTTCGTCGACGAGCACGTGCGCACCGTCCAGAATCGGCCGGTGCACGGCGCGGCCGGATGGATGTCGAGCTACGGCTGCGTGCAGCCGGCGTTGCGGATCAACCCCGCCGTCTCGGGCATCCCGGCCACCGCCACGGCGATCGTCGAGACCGAGGTCTGGCAGCGTTGAGTCGCCGACGCTCAGGCGCGCAGCAGACCACCCTCGTGGGTGTACGCATCGGCGTCCGGGTCGTCGAACCAGTGACCTCCCTCGGCGAGGTAGCGGAACCGGTGCACGGTTCCGCGAGGGATGGTGACCGACACACTGCGGGTGCCGTTGGCGCGTTTGACCAGGGTGTGGGCCCCCGGCCTCCAGGCGTTGAAGTCGCCCACCACGGAGACCTTGCCGGTGTTCCCCTCGGTGGGTAGCGCGAACGTGACCTTGACGTCATCGCCCTTGTTCTGGCGGCGGATCATGAGACAACCTCCGGTGCTCCGGGCCGACCCGGGATGGGGTGCGGTGGGGCGGCCCGACATGTGGTGAGGGACGCTGCGCCGGTGAAGCGACCACGGACCAAACCCCTTTCTGCAGTATGCATGAACGCATTCGCCGTGCCGCGGAACGGCGGCTTGAACACGCCGGGCCCTCAGCGCGAGGCGCCGACGGCCGGTCGGACGTCCGCGGCCGAGGGCGTCGAGGCCTTCGGGGGTGTGGATGGCGAGGGCACCCGGACGGCAGGACGCGACAGCGCCGTCGGCGGGACGATGGAGCGCCCAAACGCCTTGTCCGGCAGCTGATCCACGAAACGCTGCCAGCCGAACCGGTCGGCGTTGACGCCGGCCCGGTCGGCCACCAGGGCGGCGGTGAGGTCCTCGGCCACGCAGTTCCAGGTGGTGGCGTCGAACCGCTCCATCCCCTCGACGGGCAGATAGACGCATCCGGCGCCGCCGGTCTCCTCGAAGACCGGGTGGTCCGTGGCGAGCACCGGACGGTCCGCGTGGTGGGCATGGGCGATGGACCACTCGAAACCACGGGGCCGGCCGAGCGCCAGGACGGCGCGGCTGTGCCGGTACAGCGCCGCCAACTGCGCATCGCCCACGGATTCGATCACCGACGCATACCCGCCGCACTCGGTGACCAGGGCCTCCTCCCGGGTCGTCAGCGGGTCCCCGACGATGATCAGGGAGGCGCCGTCGAGGGACGGCGTGCGCCGCAGCCGGATCCACGCCGAGATCGCCGCCGTCCGACGGGCGTCCGGTTCCCGTCCGCTCACCGTGAGCAGGTACGGCCACTGCGGGGCGGCCGGAGCGGCGACGCCCGAGGGACGGGCGGTCAGGGCCGGGGCGAGCGGGGGGTACAGCACGCAGGGCCGACGTCCCAGGGCACCCTCGAGGCGCTCGGCCGCATACCGGCTGGTCGCCAGCACCCGGTCCGCGCCGGCCAGGGCGCGCACCGCGGCCCGGGCCCGGCGACCGCCCGGGTGCCCCCGATCGACCGAGTCCCGATCCGCCGGCTCGGGTCCGACCAGGTCGCCGATGTCGTGGCAGGTCACCGCGACCGGGATCCGCCCGCGCACCACCGTGGTGTGGACGACGTCCCGGGCGTCCATCACGTGCACCAGATCGATCTCACCGTCGGCCCGGCGCAGCGTCCCGGTCGCCCACGCCGCCGTCTCCGCCGCCACCACCCTCGCCATGGCGCGCGCCGCGGCGCCGGTGCCCGTCCCCGATCCGGCCCGGTGCAGGTGCCGGGTGAAGGTGTCGGGTGCGGTGGCCACCGTGACCTCGGCGCCGGCCTGCCGCCAGGCGGCGGCCGTGAGCTCCGTCAGCCGGCGCACCGTGGCTCCTCGCGCCGGATGGGCGCCGAGCACCATCACGCGGGTTGGCATGGAACGTCCCCTTGTCGCCTGTCTGTCCCCGTCCCCGACCGGGACTCGGAATTGCCGTCGTCAGTGATTGAAGAGATGCACAGCGTAGTCCCGACCACTACGAAAAGTGAGCATGGTGATCTTCTGGGTAATCAAATATCGCCCGTTCGGGGGAGGATGCCGAGTGTGAACCCCGTTGTGTCCGCCCTGCCTGCCTATGTCCGAGCTCACTGCGCGCGATCGAATGGCCCCGTGATTGCGCGGGGTGACCATCGGGGGTTCCGTCGCCGAGCGATCGGACATTCGACACCTGAGAGTGACTCCGCCCTCGCGGACGGTCCACCACGGATTGGGGGTGAAGCCGCGACGATCGGCGCACGTTTCACAGAAGCGGGGCACGGGCAGGCATAGTGGTACCGCCCACGACTTGCACGGCATGGTCGCAGGACGCCACAGTCACCTGACAGGCGAAGCATGGAAGGACGTCGAAGTGACCCAGGACCACGCCAGCCCACTCGGGGACTCCTCGATCGACAGCCTGTTCGAGACCACGATGCGCGGCTACAACAAGCGCCAGGTCGACGAGTACATCGGCTGGATGCGCGCGGAGCTCTCCTCTGCCCAGGATGACGCCCGCACGGCCCGAGAAAAGGCGGACGAGCAGTCACGTGACCTGCAACGCGCCAACGAGGACCTGGTGGCCGCCCGGTCGGAGTCCTCGATGGCGAACCGGCCGCAGCACGAGGAGGTGAGCGAGCGGCTCGCCCAGATCCTGAGGCTGGCCGACGAGGAGGCCGACCAGAAGCGCGCCCGTGCCTCCGAGGAGGCGGGCAGCACCCTTGACGCGGCCCGCGAGCAGTCGGCCAAGGTGCTCGAGGCCGCCCGCTCGGCCGCGGAGGGCATCATCTCCGCCGCCCGGGAACGCGCCGAGAAGGAGGCGGCGGCGGCCAAGGCCGAGGCCGAGGCACTGCTCGCCAACGCGGCGTCGTCCTCACAGGCCACCATCGAGGACGCCGAGGTGCGAGCCGGCTCCGTGCTCGCCGACGCCGACCGTCGCACCTCCCAGATCACCGCGTTGCAGGACGACCGGCTCGCCGCCCTGCGCGAGGTGCACACCGACACGCTGCGCAGGCTCGAGGTGGTTCGGGGCGCGCTCGAGAAGGTGCTCACGGCCGAGATCGACGCCGGTCCGCCCGACGGCGGGATCAGCCCGGCTCCGCTGCCCGCCGCCGGAATGGGCATCCGCGCCGCGGACGTCGACCGGTCTCCGCTGGCGCCTGTCGCCGCGCCCCCGGTCGCCGTTCCCACGCCTGTCGTGGTGGAGGACGAGGACGAGGTCGACGATGCGGTGACGCCGCAGACCCCGCTCGGGGTGCTGACCGAGGAGGACGCCGCCGTCGAGACGGACGACGAGGATGTCGCGGCCGAGGAGCCGGCGGCCTCGGACGACGAGGCCTCGGTGGCCACCGGCATGCTCAGCCGGGCCGCCATCGCCGAAGCCGCCATGGCCCAGGGCATGGAACCCGGTCTCGTCGAGGACGGCGCCGACGTCCGTCGCTGATCCGCACCGCCATTCGTGATGGTGCCCCTGAGCGGCGAGTAGCTCGCCGCTCAGGGGCACCCTCACGAATGGCCGGGGGTGCCTATCTCCGGCCCCACAACCGGCGGTAAAGGGCGG
>CAYYCE010000327.1:0-4277 GCA_964469635.1 uncultured Kineosporiaceae bacterium | reverse complement strand
CTGTCTCTGTCCGCCGCTGAGGTTCGCCGCGGTCGTGTTGAGGGCGCTGATGGTGCCCATCACCGCCACGACGATGCGTCGCATGACTACCCGCTCCCGTCTTCCTGGGTCGTGGTGGGCGCGGCGCTCACCAGGAGAACCGTTCGATGTGAATGCGTTCGCCGGGGACGCCGCAGGTCTGGGCGGCGCGGACGACGGCGTCCATCCAGGTCTGGGCCCCGCACACGTAGACGTCCTGATCGGCGATGTCGGGCACCAGCTGCAGGAGTGCCTGGGCGTCGCCGAGGTGGGCCGCCGACTGCGGCAGCCAACTGTCGCGGCCGGGGATGCGGTGTCCCACGACGTAGAAGACCCGGGCCCCGGACCGCGCGGCGAGGGCGTCCAGCTCGGCGCGCAGCACCAGGTCCTCCTCGGTGGAGGCCCGGTAGATCAGGGTGACGTCGCCCGGGTCCTGGTCGAGATCCTCGAGCAGGGCGCGCAGCGGGGTGACGCCGATGCCGGAACCGACGAGGGTGACCTTGCGCCGGGTGCGCACGCCCGCGTGCAGCCGGCCGTAGGGACCTTCGATCAGGACCCGGCTACCCGGGCTCAGCGAGGCGAGGGCGGCGCTGCCGTCGCCGAGGGTCTTGACGGTGATCCGGGCCCGATCCCGGGTGGGGACCGCGGACAGCGAGTACGGGTTGCCCCGGGTCCATCCCCGCCGGTCGAGGAAGCGCCAGGTCAAGAACTGGCCGGCGTCCGCCAGCCGGTCCAGCCGCCGTCCGCGCACGATCACCGAGACCACGTTCGGCCCCTCGGCGACGACCCGTTCGACGACCATGCCGGCGGTGCGCGAGCGCCACAGGGGCACGCCGATGCGCCAGATGAGGATGGCGCCCAGCGCGGCGCCGTACAGCGTCCACCAGTAGACCTGGGCGGCGGTCGAGCCGATGAAGTCGGCGCCGGTCCACACCTGGTGGGGGATCGCCAGCCCGACCCCGAGGTAGGCGTACAGGTGCAGCAGGTGCCAGGACTCGTAGCGCAGCCGGGCCCGAGCGTGCCTCATGGAGGTCCAGGCGACCATCAGCAGCAGGCCGGTGGCCGCGGTCGCGAGCAGCATGCCGGGGTAGCCGACCACGAACTCCCAGACCTGGCGCACCACGTTGACGCCGTCGACGACCGCGTAGCCGAGGGTCTGCAGCACGATGTGGGCCAACATCAGGTTGACCGAGGTGAAGCCGACCAGCCGGTGCCGGCGGGCCAGCTCGTCCTGGCCGTAGACCCGTTCGACCATGGGGATGCGGGCCATCAGCAGCACCTGCACGAGCAGTAGATCGGCGGCGATCAACCCGGTCAGCCGGCCGAGGCTGTTCAACCCGCCGCCGAGGGAGCCCAGGGCGGTGACGCCGCCGCCCGAGACCCACAGCGCCACGACGACGAGCATGCTCGCCCAGGTCGCCGCGCCGATGGCGTCGCGCCACCACGACGGGACCGCGAGCCGATGGCGCCGCGGCGGGGGTCCGCCCCGCTCGGCGCGGCCGGTGGTGGGTGGGCTCATCACGCTGTCCTGGGTCAGCACGGTGGTCACGTCACGTCCTCGGCTCGGGTCTGCGCGATCGTCAGCAGGACCGTCGATCACAGATACTCTCGTCGCCGTCCCTGGGAGAAACCTGTGGATCGGCCGTGACCGGCCCGTGGGTCAGTAATCGGTCGGTGCCGGCGGCCCGACCCCGGATCACCCCTCCTGCCGCCCGAGCACCTCGTCGGCGTCCACGATCCGGTAGGCGTAGCCCTGCTCGGCCAGGAAACGCTGCCGGTGTGCGGCGTAATCCGCGTCGAGGGTGTCGCGGGCGACCAGAGCGTAGAACCTGGCGGTGCGGCCGTCGCTCTTGGGCCGCAGGATGCGCCCGAGTCGCTGGGCCTCCTCCTGGCGCGACCCGAAGGCGCCCGAGACCTGGATCGCCACGCTCGCCTCGGGCAGGTCGATCGAGAAGTTGGCGACCTTGCTCACGACCAGGGTCGAGATCTCGCCGTCCCGGAAGGCGCCGAACAGTTTCTGCCGTTGGGTCACCGTGGTCGAGCCGGTGATCAGCGGGACGTCGAGCCGCGCGGCCAGCTCCTCGAGCTGCTCCAGGTACTGCCCGATGACCAGCACCTGCTCCCCGGCGTGCGCGGCGACCAGGGCCTCGACGACGGTGGCCTTCTCCGGTGTGCTGGAGCACAGCCGGTACCGGTCCTCCGGCTCGGCCGTGGCGTAGACCAGTCGGTCGTGCTCGGGCAGGGTGACCCGCACCTCGACGCAGTCGGCGGGCGCGATGTGGCCCTGGGCCTCGATGTCCTTCCACGGCGCGTCGTAGCGCTTCGGCCCGATGAGCGAGAACACGTCCCCCTCGCGGCCGTCCTCGCGCACGAGGGTGGCGGTCAACCCGAGCCGGCGCCGAGCCTGCAGGTCGGCCGTCATCCGGAAGACCGGGGCCGGCAGCAGATGCACCTCGTCGTAGACGATCAGGCCCCAGTCGCGGGCGTCGAGCAGCTCCAGATGGGGGTAGACGCCCTTCCGCCGGGTGGTCAGCACCTGGTAGGTGGCGATGGTGACGGGGCGGATCTCCTTGCGGGCGCCCGAGTACTCCCCGATCTCGGCATCGGTCAGCGAGGTGCGCCGCAGGAGCTCCTCGCGCCACTGCCGGGCGGCCACGGTGCTGGTCACCAGGATCAGGGTGGTGGCGCTCGCCCGGGCCATGGCCGCCGCGCCGACGAGCGTCTTGCCGGCACCGCACGGCAGCACCACGACGCCGGAGCCGCCGTGCCAGAACCCTTCGACGGCCTCCTGCTGATAGGTCCGCAGCGACCAGTCCTGCTCGCGCAGTGCGATCGGGTGCGCCTCGCCGTCGACGTACCCGGCGAGATCCTCCGCGGGCCAGCCGAGTTTGAGCAGCACCTGTTTCAGGTGACCGCGTTCGCTCGGGTGGACGGCGACGGTCTCGACCTCGATCCGCGCACCCACCAGCGGGGCGACCTTGGCGCTGCGCAGCACCTCCTCGAGCACCGGGACGTCGAGGGCGTGCAGAACCAGGCCGTGCGAGGGATGGTTGAGCAACTGCAGCCGGCCGAACCGGGCCATGGTCTCGGCGACGTCGACCAGCAGGGCGTGTGGCACCGGGTAGCGCGAGTGGCGCAGCAGGACGTCGACCACCTGCTCGGCGTCGTGACCCGCGGCGCGGGCGTTCCACAGTCCGAGGGGGGTGAGCCGGTAGGTGTGCACGTGCTCGGGGGCGCGCTCCAACTCCGCGAACGGGGCGATCGCCTGCCGACAGGCCGCCGCGTCGACGTGGTCGACCTCCAGCAGCAGTGTCTTGTCACTCTGCACGATCAGCGGTCCGTCGTTCACCCCGACGACTCTAGGTGACGCATCCGACGGGGGCGCATTCTTGAGCCGTCCACGTTGCCGTCGATGCATTAGCGATATATCGTTAACGCATCGACAGGATATCGATGGAAGGAGAACTGTCGTGAAGAGGCACAGGACGCCGCCGCAGTGGCGGCACTTCGAAGGTCCCGGGGTCGAGGGCCCTGGTATGCACATGTCCATGGCACGCGACCCCATGGCGCACGACGAGGACCAACCGCACGGCCACGGTCACGGTGGCCCGCCCTTCGGCCCCCCGTTCGGTCCGCCCCTCGGGCGGCGCGGTCGCGGCGCCTGGGGAGGTCCCTGGGGAGGTCCCTGGGGTGAGGCCCGCAGCGGCCCGGGCGGTCGCGGTCGGGGCCGGCGCCGGGGCCGGCGCGGCAACGTGCGCGACGCCGTCCTCGCCCTGCTGGCCGACGAGGGGGCCATGCACGGCTACGCGATCATGACCGAGCTCGCCGAGCGCAGCGGTGGGCTGTGGCGGCCCAGCCCCGGATCGGTCTACCCGGTCCTGCAGCAACTGCAGGACGAGGGGCTGGTCGTCGTGGAGGAGGCCGAGGGCCGGCGCAACTTCTCCCTCACCGAGTCGGGCCGCGCCTATGTGGCCGAGCACCCCGAGGAGATGACCGAGCCCTGGCGCGTGGCCGAGGACGGCCCGATGAAGCGGGTCCAGTCGGTCATGACCTCCATGGCGGCGCTCGGCGCCGCCGTCGAACAGGTCGCCAGGCACGGAGACGACGCGCAGGCCGAGCAGGCCGCCGCGGTCCTCGATGACGCCCGCAGGCGGATGTATCGCATCCTCGCCGACGACGGGGAGGAGTAGCCGCGGCGGCGGGGTGGCGTCCGGCCGGTGGTGCCGGTGCGCCAGACTGACGCCATGCCGATGACCACA
>CAYYCE010000326.1:0-4293 GCA_964469635.1 uncultured Kineosporiaceae bacterium | reverse complement strand
CGTGTTGAGTCGCATCGCCGAGTCGCTGTTCTGGATCGGCCGCTACGTCGAGCGGGCCGACGACACGGCGCGGATCCTCGACGTCCACCTCCAGATGCTGGTGGAGGACACCCAGCTGACCGAGCCGGAGGCCTGTCGGGCCCTGCTGTCGGTGATGGGGCTCGAGCTGCCGCTCAGCGTGCACGTCGACCGGTTCGTGGTGCTCGACCGGCTGGCCTGGGACGGTGACAACCCGAGCGCGATCGTCGGCTCCCTCGGTGCGGCCAGGGAGAACGCCCGGCGGGCGCGGGAGGTGGTCTCCACCGACCTGTGGCAGGTGTTGAACACCACCTGGATCGGGATCGACCGGATGCGCTACGGCGCCGCGACGCCGCACGCCTTCCTCGCCTGGGTGCGCGAGCGGGGCGCGCTGGTGGCCGGCATCTCCGAGGCGACCATGAGCCGGGACGACGCCTGGCGGTTCCTCGTACTCGGCCGGAGCATGGAGCGGGCGGACATGACGGCGCGGCTGGTCGCGACGTCCACCATCTCCTCGGCCGCGCCGTCGTGGACGACTCTGCTGCGCTCCTGCGGTGCGCACGAGAGCTTCCTGCGCACCTACCGCGGTGTCGCCACCGACACCCGGGCCGCCGAGTTCCTGGTCCTCGACCGGTTGTTCCCGCGATCGGTGCTGCACTCGCTGGTCCAGGCCGAGGAGATGCTCGAGGAACTCGCCCCACCCCAGCAACGGGTGGGGTTCGCCGACCCGGGACGGCGGCTGCTCGGCCGGATCCGCACCAGCCTGGAGTACCGGAACGTCGACGACGTGCTGTCCAAGCTGCCCGAGGAGATGGAGCGGGTGCAGGTCGCGATCTCGAGGGCGAGCGACGCGCTGGGGGGTCGCTACTTCCCCCGGGTGGCGAGCACCGCGTGGATCGAGGACGCCTCGTGAGCACCCAGCGGTTCCTCATCGAACACACCACGGGCTACCGCTACGACGAGACGGTGCACGCCTCCTACAACGAGGCCCGCATGACACCGATCACGACGGCCCGCCAGGCCCTGCTGGACGAGACGATCGACGTCCACCCGGTCACCTGGCGGCACCGGTTCTCCGACTACTGGGGGACCACCGTCACGGCGTTCGACGTGCTCGCCCCGCACACGGAACTGACGGTGGTGAGCACGTCGACGGTGGAGGTGTTCCCGCACGGTGAGGCCGAGGCCAGCGCGAGCTGGGAGGAGTTGCACTCCGAGGCCATCGCCGATCGGATGCACGAGTTCGCGGTCCAGACCGCGCTGACCGAACCCCCCGACGAGGTGGTCGAACTCGCTCGGACCGCCGCCGGTGACCTCGATCCGGACGCCGCGGCCCGGGCGGTCTGCACTGCGGTGAAGGACGCCATGACCTACGAGGGTGGCGTGACCTCGGTGCGCACCCCGGCGGAGGAGGTCTGGGCCGCCCGGCGCGGGGTCTGCCAGGACCTCGCCCATGTCGCCCTGGGCGCGCTCCGGTCGCTGGGCATCCCGGCCCGCTACGTCTCCGGCTACCTGCACCCCAGCCCCGAGGAACCGCTGCGCCAGGTCGTCGAGGCCGAGAGCCACGCCTGGATCGAGTGGTGGGCCGGTGACTGGTTCGCCTTCGACCCGACCCACTCCGGCCCGGTGACCACCGATCACGTGGTGGTGGCCCGCGGCCGGGACTACAGCGACGTCCCGCCGCTGAAGGGCGTGTACGCGGGGGTGGCGGGCTCCCAGCTCTTCGTCGCCGTGAAGATCACCCGCCTGCTCTGACCCGGCGCGCTCAGCGGTACTCGGGGTTGACGTAGTCGAAGCGCGCGCCACCGTCCCACGCCGATCGCTGGTTGCCGTGGGCCGGGATTCCGCCGGCCCGCCTCAGCAACGCCGCCAGGTGCATCAGGTTCCAGGTCATGAAGGTGGTGTTGCGGTTGGTGAAGTCGTTCTCGGGACCGCCGGAACCCGGGTCGAGATAGGAGGGGCCCGGACCCGCCTCGCCGATCCAGCCGGCGTCAGCCTGCGGCGGGATGGTGTAGCCCAGGTGCTGCAGGCTGTACAGGACGTTCATCGCGCAGTGCTTGACGCCGTCCTCGTTACCGGTGATCAGGCAGCCGCCCACCCGGCCGTAGTAGGCGTACTGGCCGGCGTCGTTGAGGATCCCGGAACAGGCGTAGAGCCGCTCGATCACCTGCTTCATGATCGAGCTGTTGTCCCCGAGCCAGATGGGCCCGGCCAGTACGAGGATGTCGGCCGCCATCACCCGGGGAAAGATCTGCGGCCACTCGTCGCTCGGCCAGCCGTGTCCGGTCATGTCGGGGTAGACCCCGGTGGCGATGTCGTGGTCCACGGCGCGCAGTAGGTCGACCTCGACGCCGCGGCGCCGCATCAGCTCCGCGCTGGCGTCGATGAGCCCCTGGGTGTGCGACGTCTCGGGCGAGCGCTTGAGGGTGCAGTTGACGAACATCGCCCGCATCCCGTCGAAGCGCCACCCGCCGTCAGGTTCGGTCATGGGGGCCAGGATCCACCCGCGGCGCCGTCCGCGCCAGCCGATCCCCGTGCATGATCACGGGGAGGGTGGGTGCGCTCACCACGACACGCGGCATGGGACGATGACGACATCCCGAAGACAGGTAGGTAGACCCAGCGTGTCCCCGATGGCCCGCACGGCCCTGAAGCCGTCGCAGACCCCTGCGGAGCAGATCCGCAACTTCTGCATCATCGCCCACATCGACCACGGCAAGTCGACCCTGGCCGACCGGATGCTGCAGATCACGGGCGCTGTCGACCCCCGGTTGATGCGCGACCAGTACCTGGATCGGATGGACATCGAGCGCGAGCGAGGCATCACCATCAAGTCCCAGGCGGTCCGCATGCCGTGGGAGAGCGAGGGCGCCACCTACGCCCTCAACATGATCGACACCCCCGGGCACGTCGACTTCACCTACGAGGTCTCTCGCTCCCTCGCCGCCTGCGAGGGCGCCGTCCTGCTGGTCGACGCCGCCCAGGGGATCGAGGCGCAGACCCTGGCCAACCTCTACCTGGCCATGGAGAACGACCTGACCATCATCCCGGTGCTCAACAAGATCGACCTGCCGGCGGCCAACCCGGAGCAGTGCGCCGCCGAGCTGGCCCACCTGATCGGCTGCGCGCCCCAGGACTGTCTGCGGGTCTCGGGCAAGACCGGCGCCGGGGTCACCGAGCTCCTCGAGCAGATCGTGCGGGACATCCCGCCGCCCACCGGCGAGGCCGGCGCCCCCGCCCGGGCGATGATCTTCGACTCGGTCTACGACACCTACCGCGGCGTGGTGACCTACGTGCGGGTGATCGACGGGCACCTCTCCCCCCGCGAGCGGATCCTGATGATGTCGACCCGGGCCACCCACGAGTTGCTCGAGATCGGCGTCATCTCCCCCGAGCCGGCGCCGTCCAGCGGCCTCGGGGTCGGCGAGGTCGGCTACCTGATCACCGGCGTGAAGGACGTGCGCCAGTCCAAGGTGGGCGACACCGTCACCAACGCCGGCAAGCCCGCGGCCCAGGCTCTGGGCGGCTACCGCGACCCCAAGCCGATGGTGTTCTCCGGGCTGTACCCGATCGACGGCTCGCAGTACCCCGACCTGCGTGAGGCCCTCGACAAGCTCAAGCTCAACGACGCGGCGCTGGTCTACGAGCCGGAGACCAGCGCGGCGCTCGGATTCGGGTTCCGTTGCGGCTTCCTCGGCCTGCTGCACCTGGAGATCGTGCGCGAGCGGCTGCAGCGCGAGTTCAACCTCGACCTGATCTCCACCGCCCCGAACGTGGTCTACGACGTCACCCTGGATGACGGCAGCGAGGTGGTCGTCACCAACCCCTCGGAGTACCCCGGCGGCAAGGTCGCCGAGGTGCGCGAACCCGTCGTCCGGGCCACGATCCTGAGCCCCAGTGAGTACATCGGTGCGATCATGGAGTTGTGCCAGCAGCGCCGCGGCGACCTGCTCGGCATGGACTACCTGTCGCCCGAGCGGGTGGAGATGCGCTACCGGCTGCCGCTGGCCGAGATCGTGTTCGACTTCTTCGACCAGCTCAAGTCGCGCACCCGGGGCTACGCGAGCCTCGACTACGAGGCGGGCGGCGAGGCGGCGGCCGATCTGGTCAAGGTCGACATCCTGCTGCAGGGCGAGCAGGTCGACGCGTTCAGCGCGATCGTGCACCGGGACAAGGCCTACGGCTACGGCGTGGCCATGGCCGGCAGGCTCAAGACGCTGATCCCGCGGCAGCAGTTCGAGGTGCCGATCCAGGCAGCGATCGGGGCCCGGGTGA
>CAYYCE010000325.1:0-4330 GCA_964469635.1 uncultured Kineosporiaceae bacterium | reverse complement strand
CGCCCGTCGGGTACTGCTCGTCTCGGCGTCCGAGGTCGGCCGCCGGTTGCCGCAGCACACCGCCGTCGCCACCGCGGCCGCCAAGGTGGGCGTGGAGCTGCTCGCCTACACCAGCGCCCCGCACGCCGACACCACCTCGCTGCGGCTCGCGGAGGAGCACCGGGCCACCGAGGAGCTCATCCGCGGCCTCGGCGTCCCATTCGCCTTCCTGCGCAACGGCTGGTACTTCGAGAACTACACCGTCCAACTGCCCACCTACCTCGAGTTCGGGGCGGTCACGGGCAGCGCCGGCGAGGGCCGCGTCAGCGGGGCCGCCCGTGCCGAGCAGGCGGAGGCCGCTGCCGCGGTGCTGATGGGCCGGGGCCACGAGGGGGCGGTGTACGAGCTCGGCGGCGACTCGACGTTCACCATGTCCGAGCTTGCCGCGCTGGTGACCGAGCTCTCCGGCACCCCCGTGGTCTACCGGGATCTGCCGGTCGAGGACTACGTCGCAGTGCTCGAATCCGCCGGGTTGCCGGGGCCGGTGGCGGCGATCCTGGCCGACGCCGACCGGGCGATCCGCGACGGCGAGCTGGTCATCGAGACCGGGGACCTCGCCAGGCTGCTGGGACGGCCCACCGGCACCATCGCGGACGCGGTGGCGGCCGCCCTCGCCGGATAGCCACCCGCCCGGGCCCCGGCGATCGGCCGGGGCCCGGTGTCGCGCGCAGTGGTGAGGCCTGCTGGACGTTCCCGGGAGGGGGCATCTCACGCGAGTCCCGCTTGATTACTCTACGCATAGGACATACAACTTCTAGTGAGATTTGTTCCTCGCCCGACCGTGAGGAACCAAACCAGGTTTCTGCTCCACCCTTGGACCCCAAGGAGCCTCGAGTGGTCGGCGATTCGGCATGGCGTTCGTCGCCCCCGATGGCGACGGATCTCGAGCGGTGTGACCCGTTGCTGACGGTGGGTACCGAGCTGGGCCTGGGCGTCGCGGTGGTGGGGAAGGCGCTGGGGCTGCTTCGAGCGAACCCTGTGGCGGCGCCGGACGTGGCCGGGAACGAGGGGACGGCGGGGCGCGTCCTGCCCGTCGAGGAATGGACCCGAACACAGCTCGGCGGGGCGCTCGTCGAGCCCGGCCGCGCGCTGGATCGGGTCCTGACGGACGGGACCTCCACCCACGAGGAGATGGTGGTTCCGGGCGGATCGGGCACGCCGCCGCGAAGGATCGTCGTCGGCGCCGTCCCGGTCGCCGTCGACGATGGACGAGGCGCCGCGGTGGTCTGGCGAGACGTCACCGGGGAGCATGCGGCGCAGCAGCAGATCCTGGAGCTGACCGCCGCCAACGGTGTGCTGGAGCTTCGGGCGCAGGAGCGGTCGCTGCAGATGGAGCGTCAGGCGGGGGAACTGGAGGCGGCTCGCCGCGAAGTGGACGTCCTGGCCGCCGGCATCGGCCACGATCTGCGCGCTCCCCTGAGGACGATGAGCGGTTTCGCCCGGTTGCTGATGGAGCAGCACGGTCTGCTGCTCGACGATCGCGGCCGCCACTACGCGGACCGGATCCTCGCCGGGGCACAGGAGTTGGGCGCGCTTCTCGACGGGCTGCTGCGGTTGTCCCGGCTCCAGGGCGCCCCACTGCACCGCGAACCGCTCGACATGACCGCTCTGGCGACGTCGCTGTCGGCCGAGGTGATCGGTGGGCGGGAGCACACGGTCGCCGTCTGCGAACTGCCTGCGGCGCTGGGCGATCCCCAGTTGATCCACGAGGTGTGGGCCGCCCTGCTCGACAACGCGGTGAAGTTCAGCGGCCACGTCGACCGGCCGGAGGTCCGTGTCGACGGGTGGCCGGACGGCGCCATGAGCGTCTACCGGGTTCGCGACAACGGGGCGGGGTTCGATCCGGCCCTCGGCGACACCCTGTTCGCGCCCTTCTCGCGGTTGCACCGCCAGGACGAGTTCCCGGGCAGCGGGATGGGGCTCGCGATGGTCAAACGCATCGTGGAACGCCACGGCGGGCGGGTCTGGGCGGCCTGCTCGCCGGCTGAACACACGAGTCTCTGTTTCACCCTGGAGGCGACGCGATGACGTCATGGTCTCTGGTCCGCGACGGCGCCGAGGACCCGAAGCTGTCGGCCCGGACCGCCTCTGTCCTCCCGTCCTCCCCCCGGCGATCATGATCCGGGTCCTGCTCGTGGAGGACCGGCCGGACGACGCCGAGCTGGTCATGGCCGCCGCGACCCGAGGCGGCTTGGACGCCGCCTTCACCCGGGTCAGTTCCTACGCCGAACTCGACGAGGCCCTGCGTTGCGAGGTGAGCGTCGCGCTCACCGATCACCACCTGCCGGGCATGGACGTGGTCGAGGTCTTCCGCAGGATCCAGCAGCGTCGCCCGGGGGCTCCGATCATCGTGGTCAGCGGTGCGATCGGGGACGCCGAGAGCGTCGAGCTCCTGCGGCTCGGTGCGGCGGACGTGCTCCTCAAGGACCGCCTCGCCCGGCTCGGTCATGCCATCGAATCGGCGGTGGCGGCGAACGACCTCGCCCAGCGGGTGCGCCTGGCCGATCGGCCCCAGCAGGCGGCGACGGCACCGATCATCGACATGCTGCAACATTCGCCCGTGGCGATCGGGGTGTACGACCACGCCGGTGAACAACTGGTGGCGAACACCCGGTTCGCCCGGCTGCTGGACGACGGCCTGGCCGGTGCCGCACTCCTCCACCTGCTCGAGGCGGACACGGCGACGGAGGTGCAGGTCGGCGCGTCCACCTACCTCGTGTCAGCCTTCGAGATCGCAGACCACGTCGTCCGGCCGGGCCGGGCCCTGCTGCTGACCGAGATCACCGCCCAGAAGACCGTCGAGGCGGAACTGCGCGAGCTCGACCGGGCCCGCAGCGAACTGGTCAACACCGTCACCCACGAGTTGCGGACGCCGTTGACCAGCATCGTCGGCTACACCGAGATCCTGATGGACCGCACGACGGAGGACGACGGAGACACCCGGCGCCTGCTCGAGGTGATCGACCGCAACGACAGGCGGCTCCTGGACATGGTGGCCAACCTGCTGCAGCTCTCCGCGCTGGACGCGTCTCCCGACTGGCTGAACGGGAAGGAGGTCGAACAGGTCGATCTCAACGCCGTGGTCGCCGCCGTCCACGAGGTGCTGCTTCCGCAGGCGCGCTCGGGCGGTCTGGAACTGGACGTCCGCACCGAACCCGCTCTGCCGCCGGTCGCCGGGGACTCGGCGCAGCTGGAGCGGGTGCTCCTGAACCTGGGGTCCAACGCGATCAAGTTCTCCGCTGCCGGCGGCATCGTGACCATCTGCACCGGAACGGATTCCGGGCACGTGTTCGCCGAGGTGGTCGACCAGGGCATGGGCATGTCCGAGGAGGACATCGCCCATCTCGGGGACAAGTTCTTCAGGACGCGGTCGGCCCGCGGGGTCCAGGGGACGGGGCTGGGGCTTGCGGTGGTGCGGACCATCGTCGAGCGGCACCGGGGGACCCTGTCGGTCGCCTCCGAGGTCGGGGTCGGCACCAGGATGCGGATCAGTTTCCCCCGCGCGCACCAGCGGGTCGGGTCGTAGTGCCCACCGCTGTCGCCCCCTCCCTCGAGGGCGGTCCGGAGGCCTCGACCCACCGGGTGGTGCTCGGCTGATGGGCCGGCTCGGGTTGATGCACACGATGGTGGAGGCATTGCCCGGTGCGGTCGTCGTAGTGGCGGACGACGATCGGACCGTGATCGTCAATGCCCGGGCGGAACGGCTGTTCGGCTACCCGGTGGGCGAGCTCACGGGCCAACCGCTGGAACGACTGCTGCCGGAGCGGGCCCGGACCGGTCACGTGGCCCGCAGACGCGACGGCAGCGAGTTGCCGGTCGACGTCTCCAAGTCCTCCGTCCAGCTGGACCGGGAGAGGCTGACGATCGTCGGTGTGGTCGACCTCGGCGCGCGCGTCGAGGCTGGGAGCGCTGCCGAGCGGGCCCTCGATGACTTCGCCGCGGCGCAGCGGATCGCGGCAACGGGCTCGTGGTCGCAAGAGCCCGCCGCCGACAATCGCACGTGGTCGGCGGAAATGTTCCACATCCTCGGTCGGGACCCACGAGCGGGGGCTCCGGACGAGGACGGGCTGCTCGGCTACCTCCACCCGGAGGACCGCGAACGGGTGGGGCTGGCCTGGCGGGCGATGCTGGAGGCCGGCACCGCCTTCGAGCTGGACTGCCGGACGTCGCCGGCCCACGGGGCGGAACGGGTGCTGAACCTGCGTGGCAGCCGGGACCACGAGCGCCCGGGGTGCTACGTGGGAATCGTGCAGGACGTGACCGAGCGGCGCGCGATGGAGTCGGAACTGCG
>CAYYCE010000324.1:3982-4336 GCA_964469635.1 uncultured Kineosporiaceae bacterium | reverse complement strand
CCGTCCTCGGGCTGCTGCTCGCCGGGCTCGGCTACGGCGTGCACTACCCGCTCGCGGTCTCGCTGCTCCTGCAGGCCGCGGGTGACCGCCCCGACCTCGGCCAGGCCAGGGCCCTGCTGGGCGCCGGCGTGGCGATCGGACTGTCGCCGTTCGTGCTCGGCGCCGCGGCCGACGCCGTCGGGCCGCACCTGGCCTTCGTGCTCATCCCCGTGCTCGTGGCGGTGGCGGCGGCCTGTGTCGCCCTGGTGCGCCAGGGACAGCGCACGAGCGACTGACGCCGGAGAGACGACTGGGGCCGCGCCTCAGGCGCGGCCCCAGCTCGTCGTTCCCGATCGAGAGGGTCAGACGTTGCGG
>CAYYCE010000324.1:0-3972 GCA_964469635.1 uncultured Kineosporiaceae bacterium | reverse complement strand
GGGAAGGGTGGGGATCAAGAGACGTGCCAGTGGTCAGACGTTGCGGCGACGCCGCGAGACCAGCAGCACGCCGGTGCCGACCACGAGGAACGCGGCGGCGAGGCCGACCAGCGGGCCGGTGTTGGCGCCGGTCTGTGCGAGCGAACCCTCGGTGTGCGAGACGGTCGTGGTCGGGACGCAACCGACGCCCGGGTAGCTGACGACGGTCGAGGCCTCGGTGCCGTCAGAGATGATCACCTGGACGTTCTTCAACGTCCAGTCGTAGGCGTCGCCGGCCTTCCAGGTGCCGTCGGACTGCTTCGTCCACCCGGGCCAGTCGGACACGACACCGCCGCTGACCACGGTGCCGGGCCATACGACCGCACCGGAGAGCGGCCGGTCGGCGTAGACCACGTTGGCGCCGCCGGGGTTCACGAACGTCACGGTGACGGTCGCGCCCGTCGCACCGGTGGTCGAGTAGTTCAGAGTCGGCACGTTCGCGGAGCAGACCGCCTGCACCTCGGCGGTCATGCCGCACACTCCGCCGGCACCGTAGCCGTCGGTCTGGCCGTCGCACGTCGCCGCGTTCGCGGCACCGGACAGCGCCACAGCACCGCCAAGTGCGATGGTGGTGGCAAGCAACGCTCGCAGGACACGCATCATGGAACCTCCTCGATCGAGCCCGCACGCGACATTTCGGCGCGAATCGGACATCCGGGACATATCCTCGCACGTCGCGAAGCCCACGCCTATGGTCGGGCGGCACCGAAACGGAGAACGGCAGGTTTTTCACCCGCTCGGGGGTAGCCAAGCGTCCACAACGCGGTCACGGGGCGCCGCAGCTGACCGCAGCGAGCATGCCCTGGCTGCGCACCGTCGGTGAGGTCCGCACCTCGAGGGAGCGCTGACCGGCCGGCAGCGCGAGGTGCACGACGACCTTCTGACTCTGCCCCGGCTCGAGCACCGTGGTCACGGCGGTGGCCTGGCGTCCACCGGCCTCTGCTCGCACCGACGTCATCGAGACCCCGGCGGACTCCACGCCGAGCACCCGCCCACCGACCGGACTGTAGACCGTGAGGTTGGTCTGGGTGATCCCGACCCGGTCCCCCAAGCCCGCCACGTACCAGGGCATGGTCGCGATGTCGTCCGGAGTGTTGGCCGTGAGGTCGACGGTGATCGTGGCGGTGGCCGGTCCGGGATCGCTGCAGGAGACCGCGGTGGACATCGACACGTCGAGGAAGTAGTCGATCTTCGTCATCGTGCCGTCGTCGAGGAAGACCCCCGCCGCGTCCTGCTGCCCGCCGGACAGGAACGTCTCGCCGACGCTCGCGGCGCCAAGGACAGCCTGCTCGTCCGGGTGAGCGGACCACACCCCGATGCGCCGCTCGTCGACGGACTGCCGCAGCCCCTTCAGCAACGCGTGCGGCTCGGCGCCGCCATCGACGAGCGCTCGAAAGACCTTGATGGCAGCGGCGCCGAAGAAGGCGTCACTGGCGTCCGGGTCGGGGTAGCGCAGATAGGCGTCCAGCAGCAGCTCACGCGCCGCGTTCTTCGCGGTCAAGGTCACGTCGCCGACCTGCACGCCGTCGACGGCGCGAAGCAGAGCAGCGAGTGCGACCGGGTCGATCGTCACCACGCCGTCGACCACTTCGCCGGTCCGCTCCCGCCACATCGCCGTGGCGATCTCCGCCGCCCGCGGCAGGTCCGGGCTCATCGTGGCGTCCTGCACGAACCGGCCCAGCCGGTCGCCGTAGAGCGCCAGCTCGTCCGTGCTCAGCGGGACCACCGGGTGGGCGAACGCGCCGAGAGCGCGTCCTGTGGTGTAGTCGCCGAGCGTGATCCGTCCGTCGTCGACGGTGAGCACCGCGAGCGAGCCGACGATGCCGCCGAGGCTGCGCAGCTCCGCCGGGTTGATCACCAGGAGCAAGTAGCGCCGCGGCCCGTCCGCACCGAGCATCGCCGGCGCGACCGAGAGGACCTGGTCCGCCGAGTGGAGCAGCCCGGCGACCTCGCCCAAGGCGTCGCGGGCCTTGACGACACGGCTCCCGAGCGCGGTGACGAGCGGAGCCGTGTCCACCGCCGCGATGCGGTCCCTGGCTCCGGCTGCGGCGACGGCCGCGACATGCACCTGCGGCGCAGCGGCAGCCAGGGCCCCGATGTCCACCCGGCCACCGGCCGGAGCGAGGACCGACGGGTCGAGCGAGGTGGTCAGGTCATCCAGCGCCGGCAGCACGCCTGTGGCCACCTCGTCCAGGGCTTGGGAGATCGCCGAGACCGCTGCCAGCTGGGAGCCGAGCCACGGCAGGTGCTCGGCCAACCGCCAGACCGGATCCGATGTGGCGGACCGCGCCCGCGCTGCCGCGTCCGGCAGGCCGGCGGTGGCCTTCTCCAGCTCGGCGGCGTCGACATCGGCCAGCTTGGCACCGAGGCCGCTCAGCGTCGGCTCCACGGGGGCGAGCGCCTGGTAGACCTGCCAGCCACGGAACCCCAGCCAGGCGCCGGCCAGCACCACGACCAGCACGACGCCACCGGCGACCCATGTCCAACGACGCCGACGACGACGCCGCCCTCGGGGCGCCTCGGCCACCTCACCGTCGGGCGCGGCAGGAGACTGAGGGCCCGACTCAGGGGTGTCGGCCGGGGTGGGGGCGTCGGGCACGGCGCCATACTCCCACGGTGTCCGGCGTGCGCCCGCCGAGCGCCGGCCCCGGAACGGCCGACCCGCACGGCTTTGTCAGGCGGCGGAGGCGTCGTCGGTCGCGCGCGCACCCGCCAGCGCCAACCGGGCGTCCTCGCGCGCGGCGCGCTCCTGCTCCTCCGTGGCGTAGCGGACCTCGAGGTGCGGGCGCGAGCGCAGGTGGTAGTGGACCTCTACGCTCCACGCGCGCCGGGCCCACACCGCGGCGCCGGCGGCGACCAGCAGCGTGGCGATCGACCCGATCCCGACCGACCAGCGGGCACCGAACTGCTCGGCGACCCAGCCAACGATCGGCGAGCCGATCGGCGTCGCGCCGATGAAGACCATCATGTACAGCGCCATGACACGGCCACGCATCTCCGGCGACGTGGACGTCTGGATCGCGGAGTTGGCCGCGGTCATCATCGTGAGCGACGCGAGCCCCACCGGGACGCACAGGATCGCGTACGTCAGGTAGGTCGGCATGAAGGCCTGCACCCCCATCGCCAACCCGAAGGCGAACGCGGCACCGATCACCAGCCGAACCCTCGGGCGCTCTCGCCGGGCGGCAAGCAGCGCGCCGGCAAGCGAACCGATCGCGAGCACCGAGCCGAGCACGCCGTACTCTCCGGCGCCCTTGCCGAACTCGGTGCGAGCCATCATCGCCGAGGTGAGCTGGAAGTTGAGCCCGAAGGTGCTCACCACACTCATCACGACCATGATCACCATGATGTCGGTGCGGCCCCGCACGTAGCGCAGGCCCTCGCGCAGCTGACCGCTTCGGGACCCGGTGGCGCGAGGCATGGTGTGCAGCTCCGAGACGCGCATGGCCGCCAGGGCGAAGATCGTCGCGCCGAACGACACCCCGTTGAGCACGAACACCCAGCCAGAGCCGATCCAGGCGATGAGCAGGCCGGCCAGGCCGGGGCCGATCAGCCGGGCGGCGTTGAACGACGCCGAGTTGAGACCGACGGCGTTCGACAGCCGGTCGGGCGGCACCAGCTCGGCGACGAACGTCTGCCGCGCTGGGGCATCGATCGCCGAGACCACCCCGAGGAGCAAAGCGAACACGTAGACGTGCCACAGCTCCGCGTGGCCGGACAGCACGAGCGCACCAAGACCGAGGGCCAGGACGCCCGCCGCCGACTGGGTGGCGATCAGCAGGGCGCGGCGCGGCAGCCGGTCGGCCAGCACCCCGCCCCAGGCGGACAGCAGCAGGACGGGCAAGAACTGAAGTGCGGTCACCACACCGACGGCGATTCCCGAGTTGTCCGACAGGACTGTCAGGACCAGCCAGTCCTGGGCGACGCGCTGCA
>CAYYCE010000323.1:0-4342 GCA_964469635.1 uncultured Kineosporiaceae bacterium | reverse complement strand
AGCCTGCACATCCCGCTCGCCGAGCTGCGCCGCCGGATCGACGAGGTGCCGACGGACCGCCCGGTGGTCACCTACTGCGCCGGCGGCTGGCGGTCGAGCGTGGCCGCGAGCCTGCTGCGCAACCGGGGCCTCGCCGACGTCTCCGACGTCCTGGGCGGGTTCGCCGCCTGGGAGGCGACCCGCGCCGTCGCCCCGGGGGCCTGATCGCCGTGGCCACCACCACCTTGACCGAGACCGACTTCGAACCCACGGTCACCGGCGAGGGCATCGTTCTGGTCGACTTCTGGGCCGCCTGGTGCGGTCCGTGCCGGATGTTCGCGCCGGTCTTCGAGAAGGCCTCCGACCAGCACACCGACATCACCTTCGCCAAGGTCGACACCGAGGCCGAGCGTGCGTTGGCCGGAGGGCTGCAGATCACCTCGATCCCGACCCTGATGGCCTTCCGCGACGGGGTCCTGCTCTACGCCCAGCCCGGCGCGCTGCCGGCCCCGGCCCTGGAGCAGCTGATCACCGCCGTCCGGGACGTCGACATGGCCGAGGTCCGGGCCAAGATCGCCGCCGAGGAGGCGCAGCAGTCCGCCGAACAGGGCATCACCGGTTCGGGGGCGCGCTGAGTGACCGTCGTCGGATCCGGATCGCCGGGATCGCGCTCGCGGCCCGGCGGTCCGGCGGTCCGGATCGCGCCGGGCACGGCCAGTAGCCTGAGAGCCGTGAAGGCCCCCGCCGCCGTCCCGGCACGTCCACTCGACCGGCGCAGCCCGATGCCGCTGTGGGCGCAGTTGCACGACGACCTCACGCGTCGGCTGGCCGCCGGGGCCTTCGACGCGGCCTTCCCCGGCGAGATGGACCTGGTCGCCGAGTACGAGGTGTCCCGCCACACGGTCCGCGAGGCGCTGCGCCGGCTGCGCGACGTCGGGGTCCTGGACTCCACCCGCGGTCGCGCCACCCAGGTTCGCAAGGACATCGAGCAGCCGCTGGGCACGCTCTACTCGCTCTTCCGCGAGGTCGAGGCGCAGGGCATGGTGCAGGCCAGCGTGGTCAAGGCCCAGCGGATGGACCGGGATCCGAGGATCGCTGGGCTGCTGGAGCTGACACCCGAGGCCGACCTGTTCCTCCTGGAACGCCTCCGGCTGGCCGACGACGAACCCCTTGCGTACGACCGGATCTGGCTGGCCGCCGATCTCGGCCGACCCTTGCTGCAGGCCGACTTCGGCCGAACCGCGCTCTACGACGAGCTGGCCAGCAGGACGGGCGCCCGGCTCACCGACGGCACCGAGCGGATCAGCGCCGTGATCGCGACGGACCACGAGCACGACATGCTCGACCTGCCGCCGGGCGTGGCCTGCCTGCGGGTGGAGCGGCTGGGCCGGCTGGCCGGCCGGCCGGTGGAGTACCGGGTCACCCTGGTCCGCGGCGACCGCTACACCGTGGTGACCGACTGGTCCAGTCGCGGCTACCAGGTCAGCGCCAGCCCCGGCGGGGCGTGAGCGCCGCGGCGGACCGGTGTCCGGGTGCATGAGAGGCTGAGGCCATGCGCGTGCTGGTCCTCAACGGCCCCAATCTCAACCTGCTGGGTACCCGCGAACGGCAGATCTACGGTGCGGCCACCCTCGCCGACGTCGAGAAGGAGGTCGGCGAGCTCGCCGCCGAACTCGGCGTCGAGGTCTCCTTCGCCCAGAGCAATCACGAGGGCGCCCTGGTCGACCTGATCCAGCAGGCGGGCCGGGACGGCATCGACCACGTCATCATCAACCCCGGCGCCTACACCCACACCAGCATCGCGATCCGCGACGCCTTCACCGGCGTCGGTGTGCCGTTCGTCGAGGTGCACATCTCGAACGTGCACGCCCGCGAGGACTTCCGGCGCCACTCCCACCTCTCCTCCGTCGCCACGGCCGTGATCGCCGGGGCCGGCACCCTCGGGTACTCGCTGGCGCTGCGCCTGATCCACGCCCTGCCGACGGCGACCCGGTGAGTCCCCACAGCACCGTCGAGCGCGAGCTGCCCACCCAGGAGGCCAGGGATCTGATCGCGCTCACCCGCCGGATCGCCGACTCCGAGCTGGCCCCTCGGGTCGCGGACGACGAGCGCGCGGGTCGCTTCCCCCGGGACGTGTTCGCCCGGCTGGGCGGGCTGGGTCTGCTCGGCCTGCCGTTCGCCGAGGACGTCGGGGGCGGCGGCCAGCCGTACACGGTGTACCTGCAGGTGGTCGAGGAGATCGCGATGCGGTGGGCGAGCGTGGCGCTGGGGATCGGCGTGCACACCCTCAGCGCATTCCCGGTGGACGCATTCGGCACGCCGAACCAGCGCGCCGCGCTCCTGCCCGGCCTGATCGCCGGGGACCGGCTGGGCGCGTACTGCCTGTCCGAGGCCCACGCGGGTTCGGATCCCGCGGCCCTGACCGCGCGCGCCGTGCGGGACGGCGACGGGTGGGTCGGCGACGGCGCCAAGGCCTGGGTCACCCACGGCGGCCAGGCCGACTACTACACCACCTTCCTGCGCACGTCGCAGGACCGCAGCCGGGGGATCTCCTGCTTCCTCGTGCCGGCGGGCTCACCGGGGCTGGCCGCCGATCCGCCCGAGGACAAGATGGGCCTGACCGCCTCGCCCACCGCCACGATGCGGCTGGGCGGCGTACGGCTGGACCCCTCCACCCTGATCGGACAGGAGGGGCAGGGTCTGCCGATCGCCCTGGCCGCGTTGGACTCCGGCCGCCTCGGCGTGAGCGCGGTCGCCGTCGGGCTGGCCCAGTCGGCCCTGGACCACGCAGTGGCCTACGCCCGCGAGCGCGAGACCTTCGGCCGGCCCATCGTCGAGCACCAGGGCCTGGCGTTCCTGCTCGCGGACATGGCGGCGAAGGTCGAATCCGCCCGCGCCACCTACCTGCACGCGGCACGGCTGCGCGACCTGGGCCGACCCTTCGCGAGGCAGGCCTCGATCGCGAAGCTGGTCGCCACCGACGCCGCCATGGCTGTCACCACCGACGCCGTCCAGGTGTTCGGCGGCGCCGGGTACACCCGCGACTACCCGGTCGAGCGGCTGATGCGCGAGGCCAAGGTGATGCAGATCTTCGAGGGCACCAACCAGATCCAGCGGATGGTCATCGCCCGCCACCTGACCCGCGACCGGTCGGCGACCACAGCCGCCGCCCCGCCAACGCGGCGGCAGTGAGCGTCACCGCGGTGGCGGCACCGCCGGTCACCGCGCCCGCGACGAACACGGCACCGGCCGAGCGCCCCAGGGTGAAGGTCTTCCCGGCGCTCTCGGCACCGGTCAGCCGCAACCCGGTCACCGACGCGCGGGCCCCCGCCGCGACCGTTCCGACGAGGCGCACCGTCAGCAGGTGCTTCCCCGCGGGCCCGTCGGCCAGCAGCAGGTAGCGGCCCGCCGCGGGCACCGGATACCGCACATCGGCCAGGAAGGCGGGCACGCCGTCGAGGTCGATCTCGACGGACTCGCCGCCGTGGCACCCCTCGAACCGCAACTCGAACTCCAGGAGCCGCTCGCCGGGCTCGCTGGTCACGACGACGGCGGCCACCGGCGTGGCGGCGTCCACGTCGGCCCGGACCCCGGCCACCGCCCGGTGCCGCGGCGGGGAGGTCGGCCCGGCGAACCGCCCCGACAACCGTGAGGCCCACTGGGTGACCGGATCGGCCGCGTGCCGGCGCAGCACCAGCGGCCGCGCCGGCCAGGGCGCGTGGTACCAGGAGCGCAGGGCCTCCGGATCCCCGCCCGCCAGCGGCGACCAGCCGTATCCCACCCGCGGTCCCCGCTCGGCGACGGCGCGGACCGACCGGGCGTACCAGTCGACGGGATACAGGTGCGCCGCGTTGATGGCCCTGACCGGGTCGCGGGAGAACACCAGCGGCGCACCGAGCAGGACGTCGACCACGGCGTCGAGCCCGGGACGGCGGTGGTAGGGGCGGCCGAAGGCCGAGGCGTAGGAGTCGACGAAGGGGAACCCGGGACCGCGCCCCGGCCGCAACCGCGGCAGCACCGCGGCGATCATGTCGCTGGCCCCACCCACCCGGCTGATCGCGTCCTCCGGGGCGTCCAGCAGGGTGAGCTGCTCCGGGGGCCTGGTCAGGCTCGCCGCGGCGTGGGTGACGACCGCGCTGCCGTGGCTGTGCCCGATCAGGTGCAGGCGGGGCCGGGAGGCCGCCACCGGGCCCATGGCCCGCTGCACGGCGGCGGCCAACCGCCGTCCGTTGATCTGGGTCGCCTGCCGCGAACGGTGGGCCTGGAAGACGTCGGCGTCGGTCGCGGACTCGTCCAGCCAGGAGTACCACAGCACCGCATGGTCGTCCCCGAGCGCGACCAGTGCGTCGAGCAGGGGCAGGTC
>CAYYCE010000322.1:0-4344 GCA_964469635.1 uncultured Kineosporiaceae bacterium | reverse complement strand
GCCGTACTCGGCGGTGTCCGAGACGCTCCAGCGCTGCTTGGCGATGCCGCCCTCGTACATCAGGTCGACGATCAGCTTCACCTCGTGCAGGCACTCGAAGTAGGCCACCTCCGGCTGGTAGCCGGCCTCGGTGAGCACCTCGAAGCCGGTCTGCACCAGCTTGCTCATGCCACCGCACAGCACCGCCTGCTCACCGAACAGGTCGGTCTCGCACTCCTCGGTGAAGGTGGTCTTGATCCCGCCCGCCCGCAGCCCGCCGAGGGCCTTGGCGTAGGACAGCGTCAGCGGCCAGGCCCCGCCGGTCGCGTCCTGCTCCACGGCGACCAGCACCGGGACGCCGCGGCCGTCGACGAACTCGCGGCGCACCAGGTGGCCGGGGCCCTTGGGGGCGACCATGCACACGTCCACGCCGGCCGGCGGCTTGATGTAGCCGAACCGGATGTTGAAGCCGTGCCCGAAGAACAGCGCGTCGCCGTCCACGAGATTGGGCGCCACGGCCTCGGCGTAGACGTGGCGCTGCACCGGGTCCGGCGCCAGGAGCATCACGACGTCGGCCTCCTCGCAGGCCTGCGTCGGGGTGACCACCCGCAGCCCCTGCGCCTCGGCCTTGGCCCGGCTGGCGCTGGTCTCGGGCAGGCCGACGCGAACGTCGACGCCGGAGTCGCGCAGGGACAGGCTGTGGGCGTGGCCCTGGCTGCCGTACCCGAGCACCGCCACGTTGCGGCCCTGGATCACGGACAGATCGGCATCGGCGTCGTAGAACATCTCGGCCACGGTCGGTACATCTCCTTCGGCTATGGGCTACAGCGAGAACGATAGGGGGTCGCGGTGACGGCCGGGACGGCGGCGCAGGCTCAGGCCGAGCGCAGCGACCGGTCGGTGATCGAGCGGCTGCCCCGCCCGATCGCCACCAGACCCGACTGCACCAGCTCGCGCACCCCGAACGGCTCGATCACCTTGAGGAAGGCGTCCAACTTGTCGGGGTTGCCGGTGACCTCCACGGTGACGGCGTCCGGGGCGACGTCGACCACCTTGGCGCGGAACAACCGCACGGTCTCGAGCACGTTCGACCGCGAGTTGATGTCCGCCTTGATCTTGACCAGGAGCAGTTCGCGCTGAACCGAGGCGGTGGCCTCCAGCTCCACGATCTTGATCACGTTGACGAGCTTGTTCAGCTGCTTGGTCACCTGCTCCAGCGGCAAATCCTCGACGTCCACGACCACCGTCATCCGGGAGATGTCGGAGTGCTCCGTGGGGCCGACCGCCAGGGAGTGGATGTTGAACCCGCGCCGGGCGAACAGACCGGCTGCGCGGGTCAGCACTCCCGGTTTGTTCTCGACCAGGACGGACAGGGTGTGCTTGCTCATCGGGAATCGCTCCAGTCTCAAGGTCTGTCGGGTCCGGGATCGGTCAGTCCTCGCGATCCCAGGCGGGGCTCAGGTCGCGGGCGTACAGGATGTCGTCGTTGCTCACACCGGCCGGCACCATGGGCCACACCATGGAGTCGCGGTGGACCACGAAGTCGACCACGACCGGGACGTCGTTGATCGACATCGCCTTCGCGATGGTCTCCTCGAGATCCTCGGGACGCTCGCAGCGCAGGCCGACGCAGCCGTAGGCCTCGGCGAGCTTGACGAAGTCCGGGACCCGCTTGCCGCCGGCCGAGGTGTGCAGATCGGTGTTGGAGTAGCGCTCGTTGTAGAACAGGGTCTGCCACTGGCGGACCATGCCCAGGCTCGAGTTGTTGATCACGGCGACCTTGATCGGGATGTCGTTGATCACGCAGGTGGCCAGCTCCTGATTGGTCATCTGGAAGCAGCCGTCGCCGTCGATCGCCCAGACGGTGCGGTCGGGCATGCCCACCTTGGCGCCCATGGCGGCCGGGACGGCGAAACCCATGGTCCCCAGACCCCCGGAGTTGATCCAGGTGTTGGGGTGCTCGTAGGAGATGAACTGCGACGCCCACATCTGGTGCTGGCCGACGCCGGCGACGTAGAGCGACTCGGGCCCGCTGATCTGCCCGATCCGCGCGATCACCTCCTGCGGGGCGAGCTCACCGGCCGGCGGAGCGGCGTGTCCCAGCGGGTAGGTCTCGCGCAGGTGGTCGAGGTGACGCCACCAGCCGGCCAGGTCGGCCGCGGTCCCGGCGGCGTGCTCGGCCTCAACCGCGGCGATCAGCTCGGTCAGCACGTCCTTGGCGTCGCCGACGATCGGCACGTCGGCGACGCGGTTCTTGGAGATCTCGGCCGGGTCGATGTCGGCGTGGACGACGAGGGCGTGCGGGGCGAACGTCGACAGCTTTCCGGTGACCCGGTCGTCGAACCGGGCGCCGAGGCTGACCAACAGGTCGGCCTGCTGCAGCGCGGCCACCGCGGCGACGGTGCCGTGCATGCCGGGCATGCCCAGGTGATGCGGGTGCGAGTCGGGCAGCGCCCCGCGCGCCATCAGGGTGGTGACCACCGGGGCGCCGGTGAGGTCGACCAGCCGGCGCAGTTCGGCGCTGGCCCGAGCCTTGATCACACCGCCGCCGACGTAGAACACGGGACGGCGCGAGGTGGTCAGCAGCCGGGCCGCCTCACGGATCTGCTTGCCGTGGGGCTTGGCCACGGGGCGGTAGCCGGGCAGGTCCATGCGGTCGGTCCACTCGAAGGTGGTCGGCCCCTGCAGGGCGTCCTTGGAGACGTCGACCAGCACCGGGCCGGGCCGGCCGGTGCCGGCGATGTGGAAGGCCTCGGCGAGCACGTGGGGGATGTCGTTCGGGTCGGTCACCAGATAGTTGTGCTTGGTGATCGGCATGGTGATCCCGGAGATGTCCGCCTCCTGAAAGGCGTCGGTGCCGATCGCGCCGCTGGTCACCTGACCGGTGATGGCGACCATCGGGACGCTGTCCATGTAGGCGTCGGCGATCGGGGTGACCAGGTTGGTCGCCCCGGGCCCGGACGTGGCCATGCAGACTCCGACCCGGCCGGTGGCGTGGGCGTAGCCCTCGGCGGCGTGTCCTGCGCCCTGCTCGTGACGCACGAGGATGTGGCGCACCTTCGTCGAGTCCATCAGCGGGTCGTACAGCGGGAGGATCGCCCCGCCGGGAATCCCGAAGACGACGTCGACGCCGATCTCCTCGAGCGAGCGGACGAGACTCTGCGCCCCGGTGATGGTCTCGGCGGTCATGGTGCTGCCTTCCGTTCTGGGTCAGGGGACTTTCCGGGTCAGGAGACGAAAAGACCCCTCGGCCCTGATGGGCTGACGAGGGGTCGCGCGCTGACTGTACCGACGACGGAGAGACTCAGCCGGCGCGCCGGCCGAGTACGAGAAAGCGGGTGCGGGCCCGCGGCATCGTCGAAAGCACGACGCCACCGTTCCGCCCTGGGGCCGCCGTGTCAATCGCGCCGGGAGGCGGTCTCGCGATGTGAGACGCTCGAGCGGCGCGAGGGTCCCGGATCGGACAGGCTCATCGGGGGTTCCTCCAGCACGTCCCGCAACTCCTCGGCGCTCATCGCCCGGTGCAGCGCGAAGCCCTGCCCGGCCCAGGCGCCCATGTCGCGCAGGGTCCGCGCGGTGGCCAGGTCCTCGATGCCCTCGCAGACGACGTCCAGCCCCAGCCCGCGGCCCATCCCGATCACCGCCCGGACCAGGGTGGTGACCCTGGGATCGCCGCCGAGCCCGGCCAGCAGGGTGCGGTCGAGCTTGATCGTCGAGACCGGCATCCGCCGCAGGTAGGACAGCGAGGAGTAGCCGGACCCGAAGTCGTCGATCGCCAGCGCGATGCCGTCGTCGCGCAGCCGCCGCAGGGTCAGGTTCGCCCGATCGCCCTCCCCCACCAGCTGCCCCTCGGTGATCTCGATGACCAGGCGCTCGGGCGCCAGGTGGACGGCGGCCAGGGCCTCGCGGACGGTGGCCACCACCTCGGGGTCCGACAGTTGCTGGACGGACATGTTGACGCCGACCCGGACGTCCAGGCCCATCCGCTGCCACAGCGCGGCCTGATGGGTCGCCTCGGAGAGCACCCACCGCCCGAGGGCGTCGATCTCCCCGACTCCCTCGGCCACCTCGACGAGCTCGGCCGGGTTGACCACCTCGTCGAGGGCCACGTCGCCCGCGGCGCCGGCGGGCAGCCGGATCAGCGCCTCGGCCGCCACGATCACCCCGTCGGACAGCCGGACCACGGGCTGGTAGGCCAGCGACAACCGTCCGGTCTCCAGGGCCCGGCGCAGCCAGCTCCGTTTGGGCGCCTCCTGCTTCTCGCGGACCACCTCGCTGCCCTTCAGCGCCAGGGTCCCGTCCTGCTCGTGGAGCTCGGCGTCCGAGGCCCGGATCCGCTCCATCAGGACGTCGATCAGCTCCCGG
>CAYYCE010000321.1:1792-4351 GCA_964469635.1 uncultured Kineosporiaceae bacterium | reverse complement strand
ACGCCGGACTCCCCGGCCACCAGCGTGCCCCGGGCCACGACGCGCCGGATCGAGTCCAGCGCGACCCCGGCGATGTCGCCCATCCAGACGTATGCCCCGCCACGGCGCCGCCGCACGTCGATCACCTGTGCTCCCCCGGTGCCGTCCTCGCCCAGGACGCTCACCTCGACGCCGGGACCGGAGCCGTCGGGCAGGTTCAGGGTGCCCGGCTCCGCCGGCGGCACCCGGTCGGTAGCGCTCACCCCGATCGTGTGCCGGACGGCGACGCCGGGCAGCGCAGCGGCCAACCCCTGGACGGGGTGGACGACGGACTGCGGGTACACCGTGGCCGAACCGCCGCCGAGGGTCCGCCCGTGCAGGGCGTTCGGACCGACGACGGCCAGCGAGGCCAGGCCGGCGTCGAACGGCAGGACTGCGTCGTTGCGCACCAGGACGAAACCCGCCGCGGCGGCCTCGCGGGTGAGCGACTCGACCCATTCGGTGCGGGCGCCGTCGCCCCGGTCCCGCGGCCCGGGCATCGGGGGCACGGCCACGCCCGTCAGGGCCTGCACGCCGTCCACGGCGCCGCTGCGGCCCGCCAGCCGCAGCAACCGGAGGACCTTCTCGTCGATCCGGGACTCGGCGATCCGGCCCGCGCGGACCGCCTCGACCAGCGCCGGGCCCCACGGGGAGTCGGGGCCGGGCATGGCCAGATCGAGACCGGCCTCGGCGCTCGCCTCGGTGGACCGGGTGGCGAACCAGTCGGACATCACCAGGGCGTCCGAACCCCACTCGCCCCGGAGCACCTCGCCGAGCAGCGGGCTCTCGGTCATCGTCGTTCCGTTGACCGCGTTGTAGGCGGCCATGTAGGACCACGGCCTGGCGTGGGTCTCGACGTACTCGAACGGAGCGAGGTACAGCTCGCGCAGGGTGACCTCGTCGATGCGGTTGTCGACGGTGAGCCGCTCGGTCTCCTGGTCGTTGCCCACGAGGTGTTTGACGCAGGCCGCGACGCCGTGCTCCTGCAGGCCCCTGACGTAGGCGGCGGCGATCCTGCCCGTCAGCAGCGGGTCCTCGGAGAAGCACTCGAAATGCCGACCGCCGACCGGGGTGCGGTGCAGGTTGATCGTGGGGGCGAGGACGACGTGCACGCCCTTGCCGCGAGCCTCGGCCGCGAGCAGCGCGCCGAGCCGGTGGACCAGGTCCTCGTCCCAGGACGCCGCCAGCGCGGTGGGCGTGGGGATGTTCGCCGCCGGGTCGCGGTCGTCCCACCGTTCCCCGCGCACCCCCACGGGACCGTCGGAGACCACGAAGCGACGTAGCCCGACCGCCGGCTCGGCGGCGACGGACCAGACGTCCGTGCCGGTCAGCAACCGGACCTTCGCCTCGAGCCTCAGGCCGCCGATCCGCTCGCGCAGGACCGCGTCGAGCTCCGTCGTGTCCGGGTGCGGCAGGGCGGCGGGAGGGCTGGTCTCGACCGTCATCACGGCTCCTTCGGCTCCCGCAGAGCGGGCGCGGAGAAACTTACACGTGTCAGTGACTCGTGTGACTACACTAGGTGCAGACTGGTCCACCAGGCAACCGGTCCGCCGGGCAAGGCGACCCACGAGGGAGGCGACATGGCCCGCGTCAGGCGCCCGACCAGCACGGATGTCGCCGCGCGTGCCGGGGTGTCCCGGGCGACCGTGAGCTACGTACTCAACGGGAGCACCCGGCACACCTTTCCGCAGGCCACCCGCGAACGCATCCTGGCGGCCGCCAGCGAACTCGGGTACACCCCGCACGCGGCCGCGCGGGAGCTACGCCGCGGCACCTCGGGCGTCGTCCTGTTCGTGGTCGGCGACCTCCCGGTCGGCACCAACCTGGCCGCGCTGCTCGGCGAGCTCACCGCCGCGGTCTCGGCCACTGGGCGGTCGCTGCTGACCTGGTCGGCGGGCGCCGGCCCAACGCTGAGCGAGACCCTGGGCCACCTCGAGCCGCTCGTCGTCGTCGCCACCACCCCGCTGCCGCCGCGCGACCGCGACACCGTCCGGGCCGCGGGCATCCCCCTGGTCACCACGCCCTGGGACCCGGCGACGGGCGAGGAGGGGGATCCGGCCACCGGCGAGGCCGAGGTGGGTCGGGCGCAGTCGGGCCGGCTCACCGCCGCGGGCCACCGGCGGATCGGCGTGGTGACCACCGGCGACGCCCGGCTGGCCCGGTTCGCCACCGGACGGCTGCACGGGCTGCGGCGGGCCGCGGCCGAACTGGACCTGCCCGAACCCGAGACGCTCGTCCTCGACGCCCACGACGAGGCGGCCGTCGCCGCCCTCGCCGAAGTCCTGCGCACCTGGTGCGCCGGACCGGAGCCGGTGACCGCGCTGGCCTGCTACAACGACCTGTACGCCGGGCTCGCCCTGGCGGCCGCTCGGGCCGCGGGTCTGGGCGTTCCGCGCGACCTGTCGATCATCGGCGTGGACGACGACCCGATGGGGGCCTTCCTCGACCCGCCGCTGACGACGATCGGGTTCGACTTCGCGACCGCGGCGCGGAAGGTGGTCCGCTCGATCGCGGCGGCGGTCGACGGCCCGACGGACGACG
>CAYYCE010000321.1:0-1692 GCA_964469635.1 uncultured Kineosporiaceae bacterium | reverse complement strand
GCGCGGAAGGTGGTCCGCTCGATCGCGGCGGCGGTCGACGGCCCGACGGACGACGAGCCGGCGACCGCCCGGCGCTCGCACGTCCTGGTCCCGGTCGAACGCTCGAGCGTCGGCCCGCCGGCGATCTCGACCCCGCCGCGTCCTGCTCCTGCGGGATGACCGGAGACGTTCTCGATCCCCACCCGTCCGTCAGGGCCGGATCGTCAGGGCCGGATCGTCAGGGGAATGCCGGTCTCGCGCTCGGAGACCCGCCACAGTGTGTCGATCGCGGCGTCCGCCCCCGGCCGGAGCAACGGGAGCCGGACGGCGGGACCGACGTTGACGAATCGCGGCCCGTAGAACTGCCCGCCCCGGGCGCGGGGGTCGGTCGCGGCGCGGAGCTGGGGCAGGGCGCCGCCGGCCGGGCTCATCCCGGTGCGCGCCGCGAGGGTGCGGAAGAAGGGGGCCAGCGGACCGCCGCCGCCGGAGTGGACCGTGGTGGCCTGCAGTTCGGTGTTCGATAGACCCGGGTGGGCCAGCAGGCTCTGCGCCGGGACCCCGGCCAGCGAGAACGCCCGCTGCAACCCGATCGCGAAGTGGTAGTTCGCCAGCTTGGACTGACCGTAGGCGCGCCACGGCTCGTATCGCCCGAGCAGGTGCGGGTTGTCCGGATCGACCGGGTGACCGAAGTGGTGCGCCGTGCTGGTGACCGTCACCACGCGGGCCGCGGGGGCGGCCAGAATCGCCGGCATCAGCAGCGCGGTGAACGCCCAGTGGCCCAGGTGGTTCACCCCGAACTGCAGCTCGAACCCGTCCTCGGTGGTGCCCTCCGGCGTCGCCATCACGCCGGCGTTGTTGACGAGGATGTCGATCCGCTCGTGGCCGGCGAGGATCCGCGCGGCCGCGGCGCGCACCGAGTCCAGCGAACCGAGGTCGAGCTCGACGATCTCCAGGGACGCCGTCGGGGTCTCGGCGCGGATCTCCTCGAGGGCGGCCGCCGCCTTGGTCTGGTTGCGGACCGCCATCACCACGTGGGCGCCCTTGGCCGCCAGGGCCTTGACCGTCTCCAGCCCGAGACCGCCGTTGGCCCCCGTGACCACGGCGGTGACGCCGGTCAGGTCCGGGATCGACTCCCGCGTGTAGGCCACGATCCCCATCTCCCTCGCTCCGCATGCGACTGCAGCACCAACCCTGCCATGCCGGCCGGCTCGGGGCCCGGCGAGGTCGGCGACGGCCGCGCTCCCCGACGACCAACTCGTAGAGCCTGGCCCCCAGCGCATACAGGCCCGCCCGTCGGTTCACCCAACGGGGTGAGGTCGATGTCGTCGCCGCTCATCGGGTCACCACCCGCGCGGCGAGAGCGTTCGCGGCGGCGCAGATCGCCGTCCGCGCCCCGGTCGGCGTGCCCGGCGCCGGCACGGTCGGGGTGAAGTCGCCAGGGCACTCGCGCGCCCAGTCGAACGGGCGCTCAGGGGTACGGCAGGACGCACTCACCGTCAGCCTCCCGGGGCTGGTCGAGGCCCTCGGCCGGTGTGGAGAGCACCGCCGGGGGCCGCTCACTGGATCCGGGGCCGACCGCGAAGGACACGTGGTGGACACGCGCCCAAACCAGAAGGCCCCCGACTCTGCATTTCTGCAGGTCAGGGGCAGGTTTCCTCGGTGGGCGATACTGGGATTGAACCAGTGACCTCTTCCGTGTCAAGGAAGCGCTCT
>CAYYCE010000320.1:0-4354 GCA_964469635.1 uncultured Kineosporiaceae bacterium | reverse complement strand
CCCCCAGTCTGCCCACCTGGTCGCGGCAGTCCCGGTTACTCGCGGACGGCGACGAGGACGGCTTCATGCAGCTGACCGAACAGCTCGTCGGCGGCCGTGACATCGGCCGGAGGGTGTGATGACCAGCAGCACCACCCGCGAGGCCGCCGGCGGCACGACGACAACGAGGACCACCAGGGCCACCCGGCACACCTACTGGGAGCGCCGCCCGGCCGGCGCCCTGCCGTGGGTGCTGGGCGCGGCGGGGCTGCTGGGACTCGGGCTGGCATACGACATCCCGGTGCGCCACTCGATCGAGTCCGACCTGGAGGGCCGGGCCGCGGCGGTACTCGCGGACGCCCCCGGCGTCACCGTCGACTTCACCGGGCGGGACGGCGTGCTCGGCGGCACCCTGCCGCCCGGCGCCGACCCGACGGCCCTGATCGCCCGGGTGGAATCCCTGGACGGCGTCCGTATGGTCACCGCCGACTTCGGCGGCGCGGCCTCCGGCGAGGACTCGGCGCCCGGCGGCGAGGCGACCTCCGGCCCTTCGGCCGGTGCTTCGGAGGCCGGCTCGGCCGCGGCCCCGTCCGCCGGCGCCTCCGGTGTGGCGGGTGCGTCGCCTTCCGTGGCCCGGACGTCCGGCGCGACACCGCCGTCGCTGACCGCGGTCAGCGCGGACGGCCGGGTGACCCTGAGCGGCAAGGTCCCCTCCGAGGACGCCAGGGCCGCCCTGGTCGCGGCGACCGCCACGACCTTCGGCGCCGACGGCGTCGTGGACCGGTTGACCATCGACGACACCGTGTCCTCGGCCGGACTGGTCGAGTTCGGCCGGCTCGCCGCGGCCCTGGGCACCGGCAGCGCGGCCACCGCCACCCTTGACGACGGATCGGTCACGCTCACCGGCTCCGTCGCCGACGAGGCGGCCAAGGGCGCCGTCGAGTCCGCGGCGCTCGCGGCGGCGGGCGATCAAGCCAGGGTCAGCTCACAGTTGGCCGTCGGCTCCGGCGGCAGCGGTTCCGCGGGCGCCACCACGGCCGGCAGCAAGCAGACGGTGCAGGCGGAGCTCGACGCGCTGCCGCAGATCACGTTCCAGTCCGGCGGCGCCCGGCTGAGCCCCGCCGGGGCCAGGGCGGTCCGGCAGACGGCCGCGATCCTGACGGCGAACCCCTCGATCCTGGTGCGCATCGAGGGGCACACCGACGATGTCGGGGACGCCGCCGCGAACCTGCGGTTGAGCACGCTGCGCGCCAAGAGCGTCCGGGCGATGCTGCACGATCTGGGGATCGCGCACGAGCGCATGTCGTACATCGGGTACGGCGAGAGCAGGCCCAAGGTCGCCAACATCTCGGACGCCAACCGCGCGGCCAACCGCAGGGTGCAGCTCGACGTGCTCTGAGCCCGCCACCCTCCCCGGGGAGCGGGTCGCCGATCCCATCGGCGACCCGTTCCCTGCGTCTGCGGCCAGGCCCGGACGGACACGACGTCACGTCACCGTCGGCCACCCCCGTGGGATCAGTTGGAGAGATCGAATACCTTCGGTCACTCCCACGGTGTTCACTAGGCGGTGGATCTGCCCGCCGACCGCGGGCCGTGACGTGGTGCTACCGAGACGTCGCCGAGGAGGGGGCATGGGGACCTTCGCCCTGCAATCCGTCCCCATGGTGCTCATCGCCTTCCTCACGGGACTGCTCGTCGGATGGTTGGTGTGGGCCCGGCGATGGGCACCGGTGGACGACGCCGCGCCGCCTCCGGACCCGCATCCCGACCCCGAGAGCGGGCTCGACTTCTTCGAGCGCTGGACGGGGCCGGACGCCGGGCCCCAGACCGGGGACGGCGAGGCCCGAGACGGGCCGATCCGCGACGGCCAGATCCTCGCCGTCCTCGGGTCGCCGGCCAGGAGCCCGACCCTGCCCTCGGTCGGCGCCGCATCGGTCCGCGCGCCGTGGGGCCCCGCCGCGCCCCGAGCGTACGAGGGCGCACCGGCGCTCGAGGTGTCCGTTCCCGTCCAGGCCTCCGGGTCCCCCGCCGAGGAGACCAGCGCGCCCGCCCCGAGCGACGGGGACCCCGAACAGAGACCCGACCAGCCGCAGACGGAGGAGGTGGCAGCCGTGGCCGACGCTATCGCTCCAACCGAGCCGGCCGACCCGGACGGGGATCCCGCGAGCCCCGCCCTGATCGACGATCTGACCAGGATCGACGGGGTCACCACGACGATGGCCGAGGCGCTGGCCGCCGAGGGGCTCGGGTCCTTCTTCGCCGTCGCGAACGCCCGCGAAGACGACCTGCGCCGGGCGTTGCGGGTCAACCGGATCCGCTCCGCGCCGGGGATCGCGCTGTGGTCGGCGCGGGCCGCGGAACTGGTTCAGGAGGAGCGTGCCCGTGAACCCGAGGCGGCTCCGCCCCCCCGGACCCGGGCGGCATCGGCGTTCACCACCACGGCACACCCCAGCGGACCGTCCTGGACCACGGTGGCTCCCGTGGAGGACCAGGACCTGGAGCGGGTCCACGGTGTCGACCGCCGCATCGCCGAGGCCCTGCGCGGTGCCGGCGTCGTCAACTACACGGTCCTGGCCGCCGTCCGCGACGAGGAGCTGCGGCAGATCCTCGACGAGGAGGGCCTCGAGGCTCCCCCCACCCTGAGCACCTGGACGGTCCAGGCCGCACTGCTGTTGCAGGGCGACGAGGACGGCGCGGCGACCCTGGCCGGCAGCCTGATGATCGGCCGGGACGACGCCTGAGCCCGCTGGGGAGCGCGCGGTCAGGGACGGCGTGCCCTCTCTCGGCGCCAGCCGGCCGATGACCCGCGCAGGCGGGTAGCCTGCCGCCATGCGGCTGTACACACGCTCGCGCGAGCGGCGGCCCGATCCGCCCCCGATGACGACCAACGAGCGCAGCCTGGTCTGGACGGTCACCGCGGTGTGGCTGGTGCTGGGCGTCCTGGCCGCGGTGGGCTATGGCCGACTGGCCGCCGACGGCCGGGGGTGGTGGCTGTGGACCCCGGTGATCGGGGTCCTGCTGGGGCTTCTGGGCATCCGCTGGCTCGCCGGCAAGGGCCGCTGACCTGCCCGCCGGCCGGTGATCGCCCGTCAGGTGTCCGCGCGCGGGGGCGCCAGCGCCTCGTCGAGCAGCACCTGGGCGAGCGAGGTCCCGCCGTCCAACACCGCGGCGACCGTGCCGCGCAACTGCCAGGCCCCGGCGGCGTGGGCGAGGCCACGCGCCAGGCCGTCGAGGGTGGCGGCGTGCACCAGGGCCGACGGGCCGCCGCCCTCGACCCACCAGTCCACCTCGAATCCGTCGACCCGAAGCTCGTCGTGCTCGCACCAGGTCCGAGGGGCCGCCGGCAGCAGCGGGCGGACGGCGTCCGGCACCTCTGTCACCGCGCCGCCCGTCTCATCCACCAGGCCCGGGGCCGCCTCGGCGGCCAGCGGCAGGTCGAGCAGTTCGGCGAGGTCGGCGGCGTGCGGCCCGGAGGCGATCACGGCCGCGCCCAGGTCGGTGCGCTGCAGCCAGGCCGGGTGGTCGACCACGACGGCATCGGCGGCCGCAACCCGCACCACGGCGCCGTCCCGGACGGCGAGCAGCCGGTCGGGCGGGACCGGATCCTCCGCAGGCCCTGCCGCCGAGGCCAACGCCGCCAGCACGGACCACGCCTGGAGCAGGGTGGCCAGGTCGAGTCCGGACGCGTCTTCGCCCAGGCGACGCAACATCGGCGCCGCCGCCGCGCGGTCCAGATCGGCGACGTGGGCCACGGCCCCCAGCGCCCGCGCCAGCCCCTCGTCCAGACCGGCGGCCGCCTCGGGGGGCGGGCCCAGGATCGCGCGGAGCGCCGCCGGGGCGTCGGGAGCCGCCCAGACCCGCGAGTCGAACAGCTCGCGCCGCAGCCACCAGGCGGTCCACGACGGCGCGGTCGCGGTTGCGCGACCGGCCGTCGTCCGCACGTCGAGTCGGACCGGATCCAGCACCGCCGCCCGCAGTCCGGGATCGCCCGCGGCGGCCCGCAGCACCCCCGGCCAGGCGTCGCCGCGCACGGCGTCCAGATCGCGGACGGCGCGCACCTCGTGGGCGAGGACCTCGATGGCCTCGGGGCCGGCGGCGTCGAGCAGCTCCTCGAGCCAGTCCTGGACGTCGGGCAGCTCCTCGAGCTCCGGCGGGAGCCCGTCGTCGCCCAGGGCGAGTTCGGCCACCGACAGCAGGCCCAGGCCGTCGAGCACGCCGACCGCCCGCAGGACCTCCCGACCCCAGCGAGACATCAGGTCGGGGGCGACCACGCCGAGCTGCTCGGGGTCCAGCAGCCGCTGCGCGGACGAGCCGGGCAGCACAAGTCCGGCGGCGGGGACCACCTCGCCGTCCTCGTCCCTCAACGCCAGCTCGC
>CAYYCE010000319.1:0-4356 GCA_964469635.1 uncultured Kineosporiaceae bacterium | reverse complement strand
GCAAGCGAGAGGTGCTCGACCGTGGACCCGTAGGCGAACCGGCTGCTGTAGGCCTCGATGAGCTGGGCGCCGCTCTCATAGTGCCGCAACGGGATCAGGGCCTTGGCCATCATCTGACGCCAGCCTTCGGGCAGCTTCTCGAGCAGCGAGCGCTTGTCGAGATAGGCCAGCGTGGCCGCGAAGGCCTCGTGCAGGTGGGCGCGGGCGGTGACGTAGGGGTAGTAGTAGTACTGGCGCGGGTCGGTGAACGAGTCCGGGTCGCTCAGCCTCAGCGTCGAGTAGGTCTCGTCGTAGATCTCGTGCTCGGGGTCCCACAGCGGCCGGTAGTGGAAGTTGACCGTCGGCTGGATGTCGACGGATCCCTCCTCGTAGCGCGAGGCCGGGCGATCCCCATAGCGCGCAAGAAGGTTGGCAAAGGTCTTCCGCTTGGTCTCGATGACCTGCGTGCGCAACTCGTACTGCACGTCGGGCCTCCTTAGGTGTGGGCTTGGCAGCCGGATCGGGCTGGACGGGGCACGGTCGCGCTCAGGCGTCGACCGGGTGGTGCGGGATGCCGGCCGTGACCAGCAGCAGGACGAGCAGATCGGCGACGGCCTCCGGGCCGTCGAGCTCGCGGGCCTCCCCCGGGCCGATGCCGTCGCCCACCAACCGGGCGAACGCCCTGCCGTCCGTGAAGCGGGTGGAGAACCGCACGGCGCGTTGCCGGTAGGTGACCGAGAAGGCCAGTTCGGCGTCGGTGGCCTCGTCGAACAGCCCGAGGTGGTCCTCGGCCTCGGCCAGGACGGCGTTGGCCTCGCAGACGAGTTGCTCGGCCAGCGCCCTGATGGCGACGTGCTTATCCGCGCCCACACTGGCGAGCACCGGCGAGGACGATCGGGTCCTGTACTGCAACGGCTCGTCGACCGAGTCGGTCTCGGCCCCGATCAGTTCGGCGATTCGAATCATGAACGGAGTCACGTGGCGCCCCTTCGCGTCGAATGACGCCACCGTGAGCCAGGGCACACCCTTCCCGCGGGGATGTTCCTCGATACGGAACACGCCCTCGGGCGCGGCTATGCCGAACGCGTGGTCGGCGCCGCACTTCGCATGTCGCCGCCGCTCACCTCACCGAGGGCCCGGGCGACCTGGGCCATGAACCGTGCCGGCTCCAGCCGCAGCCCGAGGACCGGAATCCGCAACACACGGCTGCCGCCCAGGGTGACCTCGTTGGCACGCAGCGCGTCGTCGACCGGGTTCAGGCCGAGCCCGTGGTGAGCGCCGTCGATCTCCACGACCAGGCCCGACTCGAACTCCACGTCGAGGCGGTAGCGGCCGTTCGCCGTCCGCCGCACGCTCTGGCGCGTCGGGGCCGGAAGTCGATGACGGCGGCACAGACCGGCGAAGTCCAGCTCGCCGAGGGAGTGGGCACCATCGCAGACGTCGCGGATCACGGCGTCCAGCAGCTCGCGGCGGGGTGATCGGGAGACGTTCGCCCAGGAGGCCAGCAGGTCGGATGCCCGCACCAGACGCTGCTGCACCGGCAGACAGACCAGCAACGCCGCCTGCCGGTCCGACACCGCCCACTGCGCGGCGTGGACGGTGGCCACGTCCGGCCGCACCCGGGGAATCCCCACGCGGACGACGGGCCCGATCAATCGGGGTCGATGCGCCCGAACGCCCGGCAGACGGTGGACGGCGTTGCGCGCCGGCAGGCTGACGTGGATGGTCTCCTGGGTGAAGCCGGTCAGGCCCCGGGCCTGCAGCGCGGTGACGCCGTCCAGCACCGCCCCGGACCCGGATTCCCAGACCGCCCACCACCACCGGCCCTCGCCGCGCGGTGTCCGACCCTCGACCACCACGGTGTGACGGCCCGCGCGGGTCCAGCGGTGGTTGGCGAGCTGGGTGCGCACCCGGTGGCGATCCAGACCCAGATCGGCCAGCTGCGAGCGGTGCACCACCCCTGCCTGGCGTTCGGCCAGGCGCTGAGCGGCGGCCAGCCGGCGTCCGCGCAGCACCGTGGTCTCGGTGTGGTGACGAGGGCTCATGACGGCTCACCCTGCCGCCCCGCGGGCGCGTCCGCTCGGGTTACCCACAGGGTGTGGACAACCACGCGAGGCATCCTCGCGCACAGCCATGCGGAACGCGCGACCGGCGGCGCGTTCCGCATGGCGCCCGCGTCAGGATGCCGCGGGGGCTCCGAGAGTGCGCGAGAGGGCCCGGGCCGCCGTACGCACCGCGGGCGCCATGCGCTCGATGTCCAGCCGTTCCGCCCGACCGGTCACCGACATCCCGGCCACGACCGAACCGTCGGCCCCGAAGACCGGGCAGGCCGCGCAGACCACCCCCATCGCCGACTCCTGCCGGTCGTAGGAGATGCCGGTGCCGCGGATCGAGGCCAACTCCCGCGTCAACGCCCCCGGCATGATGATCGTGTAGGCCGTCAGCCGGGCAGTGGGCCAGGATCGCCTTGCCCACCCCCGTCGCATGGGCGGGCAGCCGGCCGCCCACCCGCGAGGGCAGCGGCTGGACGTCGCGGGCGCGCAGGATCTCGACGTAGACCACCTCGATACCGTCCAGGACGGCCAGGTGCACGTGGTTGCCCGTGGCCTGGCGCAGGTCGTCCATGAACGGCCGCGCGGCCTCGTGCAGCGCCCGCTGACGCGGCACCAACTGCCCCAGCTCGAACATTCGGAGCCCAAGCCGCACCCGGGACCCCTCCGCCGACTCCAGCAACCCCAATCGCACCAACTCGGACACGAGCCGATGCACCGTCGACTTCGCCAGCCCCGTGAGCCGGGAGATCTCGGAGACCCCGATCTCGGTGGTTTCGGGTCCGAAACAGTCCAGGATCAGCGAGGCGCGCTCCAGCAGCGACGGCGGGTGATCCCCCGCCCGCGGGTCCGCGGCGGAGCCGTCCCGCTCACTGGAACGCATGGCTTGCATCGTCGCCGCCCGGCGAGCGACTGTCCAGTCAGTGACTCCCCTCACCCCTGTTCAGCGGCCCTGCTCCAACGGAGGTGCCTCGCCGATGCCCACCCTGGCCCCCACTGCCACCCGGTCCACCCGGCCGACCCGGTCCACCCCGCCCGCGGACACCCCCGGGTCCCAGCGCCCGGCCCTGGCCCTGGTCGCCCCGGAGTCGTCGACATCCTCGGGCGGCGCGGGACGGCTCGGGCCCGGTTCCGGGGGCGGCGCGGGTTCCGCCGGGGTCAAGTCGGTGACCAGCGCCCTCGACGTCCTGGACTGCTTCCTGGACGCCGAGGAGCTCGGCGTCAGCGACATCGCGCGCCGGCTCGGGGTGGCCAAGAGCACCGCGCACCGACTGCTCACCTCGCTGTCCGCCCGCGGGCTGACCGACAAGAACCCCGAGTCCGGCCAGTACCGCCTGGGCCTGCACCTGTACGAGCTCGGCCAGATCGCCGGCGACCGGATGCGGCTGCGGCGCACCGCCGTCCCACTGCTCGAGGAACTGCGGCAGTTGACCGGTTGCACCGCCCATCTGGCCGTCCCCGACGGCAGCCACGTGATCTACATCGAGCGGCTGGAACCGCTGCGCGGAGCCTCGCGGATGAACAGCGTCGCCCGTCGGATGCCCTCGCACTGCACCAGCTCCGGCAAGGCGATCGCCGCCTTCGACCCCGAGGCCGCCCGAGCCCGCAGGGCCGCCGGCTTCCCGGCCCTGACCCCCGCCTCGATCCGCACGGCGGCCGACTTCGAGCGCGCCCAGACCGAGATCCGCCGCCGAGGGGTGGCGACCAACGTCGACGAGGCGCTCGAGGGGTTCGCCTCGGTCGCCGCCCCGGTGCTGGACTCCAACGGCCGGGCCCGGGCCGCGATCTCGCTGGTGGGACCCACGGCTCAGATCACGGAGAATCTCGGCCGGACGGGACAGCTCGTCACGGTCGCCGCCCGTCGCCTGGCCCGATCGCTGGCGATCTGACCGACCACCGCGAGCGGCGACCCCCACGACCCCGGCGGCGCGCACACGGCACCCCCGACGAGCGGGGACCGGTTGCGCCCAAGCGCGTTCCGCGGGTCGTTCCGCGGGGCCGAACGCTCCCACCACGACCAAGGCCCGCTCGCTACGGTGCCGATACCCGGGTACCCCGGAAGGAGACCACGTGGACGCCGCAACCCGCAGGCGGGCCGCCGATGCACTGTTGGCAGCCTACGAGACCGGCAAGCCGATCGATCCGCTCGTCGACACCTATCCCGACATCACCGCCGAGGACAGCTACGAGATCCAGGTGATGCAGATCACCAGGCGGCTCGAGGCCGGGGCAAGCGTCAAAGGGCACAAAGTCGGCCTCACCTCGGCGGCGATGCAGCGCCAACTCGGGGTCAACCAGCCCGACTTCGGGCACCTGCTGGACGACA
>CAYYCE010000318.1:0-4362 GCA_964469635.1 uncultured Kineosporiaceae bacterium | reverse complement strand
TCGACGCCGTTCTCGCAGGCCACCGCCCCGGTGCGGAGCCGACGACCACGATGCGCCCGCGGGGCGCCCGGGCGCGTCCGGCCACCACGGCGGTCGCCGAGTTCACGCTGGATCCCGCCGGGCCTGCGACCCGGCGCAGCAACGGTCCTCGGGCCCGGGCGCAGACCCCGAGCCGGAACCAGCACCGAGGCAGGAGCCGGGGCAGGAGCCGGGGGCCCGGCCGCCGGGTCGGTGGGTCCCTGTGGACCCTGGCGGTGATCTCGGCGCTGGTCGCGGCGGGCGCCATCGTGGCTCACGCCGTGAGCGGCGCCGAGACCATGGTGACCTTCACGACCTCACCGAGCCGGCACGCCGAGGCACCGTCCGCCGCCCCGCCGTCCGTGCTCCCGTCGTCGGTGCCGGCCTCGTCGTCCGGCCCGACGTCCGGCCCGTCGACCGGCCCGCCGACCGGCCGGTCGGGTTCCCCGGGGTCGTCCTCGTCCGCGTCGTCCTCGCGGACGTCGAGGACCGCGTCCGGGACGGCGGCTCGCGCGGCGGCGCAGACCCAGGTCGCGGGGCGCACGGCCAAGGTGCTCTACGGGACGCCTCGCTCGGGTCTGCCCTGGCACAGCGGCTGGTGGCAGGGAGGCTCCATGACCGCCGGCGCGGTGAACGCCGCCGGCACCTGGCGGGGCCGGCCGATGGACTTCGCCACCACCTACCCCGAGCACGACAGTTGGTCGAGCATGGCGAACAGTGCCTCCAGCGTGACGCTGTTCTCGGGTTTCGCCGGGCGGCTGGCCTACGGACTTCCGCTGCTGCCGCGCAACGCCGACGGGCAGTGGGACCAGGTCACCTCCGGCGCTCATGACGACGTGTTCCGGGCGATCGCCCGCCAACTGCGCGTCAACGGGTTCGGCGACAGCGCCGTCCGGGTCGGTCTCGAGGCCAACGGCGACTGGTACGCCCACGGCGCCGACGCCTCCACCGCCGCCCGGTTCAAGGCCGCCTTCCGCCGCGTCGTCACGGTGATGCGCGCCGAGGCGCCCGACCTGACGTTCTGGTTCGACACCTCGGCGTCGGCCAACCCGCTTCCCGGCACGTCGGGTCGCGCCGACATGCTGGACGTGCTCTACCCCGGCGACGACGTGGTGGACGGCATCGCGATGGACCACTACGACTTCTACTCGCTCGTGGCCCGCACCGACGCCGAGTTCGCCGCGGCGATCCGGCCGCCCCGGGGGACCGGCCTGGCCGACGCCGTCGATTTCGCCCGGGCCCACGGGAAGGGCTTCGCGGTGCCGGAATGGGGGGTCCACTCGACCCAGGGGGGTGGGGACAACCCGTTCTTCATGCGGAAGATGTTCGAGTTCTTCACCGCGAATCGGGACGTGCTGGTGTTCGAGAATTACTTCGACGAGCCCGATCCGTACATCGGCAGCGATATCCGGAGCAACAACCCCAAGTCAGGTGCCGTGTACCGAGAGTTGTGGGGTTCAGCCTGAGCAGGCCCGGAGGGACTCGAACCCCCAACCAGCCGGGTAGAAACCGGATGCTCTGTCCATTGAGCTACGGGCCCCCGCATCCCAGACCGATAGGCCTGACGTGCACCCTTCAGGGTAGCCGTTGGGCGAGAAGATCGATCCGACTGGGGGCGCATGGGCATTGTTTTGGCAAGATGTGCTGCTCGGGGCAGGCTTGGGGTTGAGCATGGATTCCGGATCCCCCCGGGGTGGTGATCGGTCGAGAGCGGGAGGCAGGGTGAACCAGCAGTTGGGTACTGCCGGGCCGACCGTTGCCGATCTGCCGGCGGCCCGGAGCCAGGCCCGGGCCACGGCGGTGGCGGCCCCGGCACTGCCGGCGGACGACGAGGAGCCGCTGGACCTGCTCGAGGCCTGTGAACTGCTGCGGAGCGAGCTCGGGGCGCTGCGGCTGCCGCTGGCCCTGCCCGGTGTGGACCAGGGCCGCAGGGAGCGCGACATCCTGATCTCCCAGCTCGACGACTACCTGCTGCCCCGGCTGCGCCGGATGGACGCCCCGGTCCTCGCCGTGGTGGGCGGATCGACCGGCGCAGGCAAGTCCACCCTGGTCAATTCGCTGGTCCGTCGCGAGGTCACCCGGTCCGGGGTGTTGCGTCCGACCACCCGCTCGCCGGTGCTGGTGCACCACCCCTACGACTCCGGCGCCTTCCTGTCCCAGCGGATCCTGCCCGGGCTGGCGCGGGTGACCTCCGAGGCCCCCGAACCGGCCCAGCCGATCGACGTCGACGCCCCCCGGGCCACGGCGCTGCGCCTGGTCCCGCACGAGGGGATGCCCTCGGGGATCGCCATCGTCGACGCCCCCGACATCGACTCGCTGGTGGAGACCAACCGCGAGTTGGCGATGCAGTTGCTCGCCGCCGCCGACCTGTGGATCTTCGTGACCACGGCCGCCCGATACGCCGACGCCGTGCCCTGGCAGATGCTCCGCCAGGCGGTGGATCGCGGCGTCTCGGTGGCGGTCGTCCTCGACCGGGTCCCGGTGGAGTCGATGCAGGAGGTCCGCACCGACCTGGCGACCCTGCTGCGGGACCGGGGCCTGGCGACGTCCCCGCTGTTCACCGTTCCCGAGACCGCCCGCTCGACGGAGGGATTCCTGCCGCGCGAGGTCATCCAGCCCCTGGTGGCCTGGCTGACCAGGCTGGCGCGCGACGTCCGGAGCCGGGACGTCGTGATCCGGCGCACCCTGGTCGGGGCGCTGGACAGCCTGCGGGACCGGATCCCCCTGATCGCCGCCTGCGCCGACGAGCAGGTGGCTGCCGACGAGGCGCTGCGCGACGACATCGACGACGTCTACATCCGGACTGCCGAGCAGCTCGAGGAACGACTGTGCGACGGCACGATGATCCGTGGCGAGGTCCTGGCCCGGTGGCAGGAACTGGTCGGCACCGGCGATCTGCAGCGCAGCCTGGAGGCGACCGCGGCCCGGGTACACGACCGCGTCTCCGCGACCGCCAAGGGACAGACCGCGCCGACCACGCACCTGGAGCCGGCGTTGCAGACCGGCGTCGCCGCGCTGGTCCGGGCCGCGGCCCAGAGCGCCGCCGACGACGCGGTGACGCACTGGCGGTCCAAGCCCGAGGGTGCCGCGCTGCTGGAGGCGGCGGGCAACTCGACCGTCGTGGACCGCCGGCTGGCCCCGGACTTCGACTCCCGGCTGACCCGCGTCGTGCGTGACTGGCAGGCCCAGGTGATGGACCTGGTCGCGGACGAGGCGGCGGCGCGGCGCGGCCCGGCGAAGGCGGCCTCGCTCGGGGGACCCGCGGCCGGCGTCCTGTTGATGTTGGTCGTGTTCAGCCACGCGGCACCCGGCGGCGAAGCCGCCCCAGCCACCGACGCCCGGACCGTCGCCGCGGGCACCGCGGCCATCGCGCAGCGGGTGCTCGAATCGGCCTACGGCCCCCCGGCGGTGCGGGAGCTGACGGGGCGGGCGCGCGCTGACCTGGTCGCCCGGGTCGCCGCCGTCCTGGACGGCGAGCGGGCCCGTATCGAATCCCTGCTCGACCGCGCCGAGGTGCGGGACGGACGTGGTGAGATGCTCAGGGCCCTGGCCACCGCCGTCGAGGAGGCACGTTGAGCGTCGCGGAAGGTGTCGCCCCGGCCGGGGTGCCCGATCTGGCGGTGCGTGCCGAGGGCCTGGAGCGTGCCCTGGCCCTCGGGGGCGATCGGCTCGACCCGAAGGCCGTCTCGTACACCCGGTCGGTGATCGAGCGAACCGGCGAGCGGCTGCGGCTGGGGCCGCAGTTCACGATCGTGGCCCTGGTCGGGGCCACGGGCAGCGGCAAATCGTCGCTGTTCAACGCCCTGGCGGGGATGGACCTGGCCGAGACCGGAGCCCGCCGTCCCACCACCGGCCGGGCGATGGCCTGCGTGTGGGGCACCCAGCCGGCGGAGGCGCTGCTGGACTGGCTCGAGGTGCCTCGACGTCACCGCACGGTCCGCGAATCGGTGCTGGACGCCGACCGCGAGGCCGAGTTGCACGGCCTGATGCTGCTCGACCTGCCCGACCACGACTCCACGCAGATGTCGCACCGACTCGAGGTGGACCGGCTGGTCGAGCTGGTCGACCTGCTGGTGTGGGTCGTCGACCCGCAGAAGTACGCCGACGAGGCGCTGCACCACGGCTACCTGAAGCGGCTGGCGAATCACGACGGCGTCATGGTCGTGGTGCTCAACCAGATCGACCGGCTGTCGGTGTCCGAGACCGAGACGTGCCGCACCGACCTGCGGCGCCTGCTGGACTCCGATGGTCTGGAGTCGGTGCGGTTGCTGGTCACCTCCGCCACGACCGGGCGCGGCGTCGAGGACCTGCGGCGCCTGCTGGCCGAGGTGGTCGACGTCCAGG
>CAYYCE010000317.1:0-4369 GCA_964469635.1 uncultured Kineosporiaceae bacterium | reverse complement strand
GCTGTCCGGGTCGCTGCTCGCGGTCAGCTTCTACGCGGTGCTGCGCTACCTGCAGATCGCCACCGGCACCCTCGGGGCGGCCTTCCCGCACACCGTGCTGCTGGTCTTCGGGGTCGCTTCGCTGCTGCTCAGCGCGCTCTACCTGCTGGACCAGCGGGACCTGAAGCGGCTGCTGGCCTACTCCAGCGTCGAGCACATGGGCATCCTCGCCATCGGGGTCAGCTTCGGCGCGCCACTGGCCGCCGCCGGGGTGCTGCTACACGTCCTCGCGCACGCCGCAGGCAAGGGCGGCGCGTTCCTCGGCGCCGGCATCCTGGTCCGGGCGTACCGCAGCAAGGACCTGACCCGGATCCGCGAGGGCCTGGCCCGGCTGCCGATCAGCGGGCCTGCCTTCCTGCTGCTGATCGCCGGACTGTCCGCGTTCCCCCCGGGCGGGATCTTCCGCAGCGAGTTCCTGATCCTGGCGGGGGGACTGGCCACCCCCGCCCACGCCGCCGCCGCCGCGCTGGTGGCCCTGACCACGCTCGCCTTCGCGGGCCTGGCCACCGCGACCACCCGGATGGTGGTGACACCCGGGCCGGCCCACTCCAGGCAGCCGGCCCGGGCGGCCGCGGCCGGTCCAGCCTCCGACCGTCCGCGCGCGGTCGTCCTGCTGGATCTGCCGTCGACGGACGCTCCGGCCCCGGCTGGACGGCCGGAGCGCGCCGAGCCCGGCTGGTGGATGGTGACGCCGGTACTGACCTGCCTGGCTGTCCTTGTCCTGCTCGGCCTGCACCCGCCCGCCGAACTGTCCGACCTGATCGCCACCGCGGCCGCGCAAGTGTCCGGAGCCGGCCGATGACCGCCCAGGCGGCGACCCTGGCGCCCGTACCGGTGGCGGAGCTGCCCGACCTGGTCCGGGTCCGCATCGCTGCAGGAGAGAGGTTCGCCGGTCTTTTCGCCTCCGCCGCAACCGATCCCGCTGATCCTTCCGATCCACAGCGGGAGGACACCCCGGGCGTCATCCTGACCGCGGTCATGGCCACCTCGGCCGGATTCGACCTGATCGATGCCCGGGTTGGCGATACCTACCCCGCGCTGACTGCCACGGTGCCGGCCGCCTTCTGGTACGAGCGGGCCATCCACGACCTCTACGGCATCCGCCCTATCGGCCACCCCCGGCTGGACCCGTTGATCCTGCCGCTTGCGGACCCCGCCGCGGCCTCGCCCCGACCCGGTCGTCCCCCCGCCCCGGCGGGGTCCGTCCCGGTGCTCACCCCGGACGAGCGTGCGGTTCCCCGGCACGTGCATGGCCCCGGCGTGTTCGCCATCCCGCACGGTCCGGTCCGGTCGGGAGTGATGGAGTCGATCGAGTACGTGGTGGAAACCGCAGGCGAGGACATCCCGCACCTGCAGATCCGGGTGTTCGCCAAGCACCGCGGCGTGGAACGCCGCTTCGACGGCCTGCCGGTCACCGATGGGGTGCTGCTGGCCGAGCGCGTGGAGGGGGTCGCCTCGGTCGCGCACGCGCTGGCGTACTGCCACGCGGTCGAGACCCTGGCCGGGGTGAGTGTGCCGGCCGTGGCGGGGCTGGTCCGGGTGCTGCACGCCGAACTGGAACGGGTCGCGGGCCATCTCGACGTGGTGTTCCGGCTCGCCGACGCAGCCGGTCTGGCCGTGGCCACTGCCCGCTTCGGCTGGCACAAGGAACGGCTGATGCGGCTACGGGACACCTTGTGCGGCAACCGGTTCGGCCGCGGAGTGGTGCTGCCCGGCGGGGTCGCGGCGCAGGCGATGCCCGACCCGGACGCCTGGAACGACCTACGCTCCTCGGCAACCGTGCAGTCCACCTCCATCCGCGCCGACCTGGACCTGCTGCTGCGCACACCGTCCTTCCTGGACCGGGTACGCACCACCGGCCCACTCGATCCTGACCTTGCCCGCGGGCATGGCGCACTCGGCCCGATCGGACGAGCGAGCGGCTTCGCCGATGACTGCCGAGCAACCCGCCCCTACGACGCCTACCCTCGACTGGACCTTCGGTCCGCCACCCGCCCGGCCGGGGACGCGCTGGCCCGCCTGCAGGTGCGCGTGGAAGAGATCGAGGAGTCCTTCGGCCTGATCCTCGCCGTGGCCGCAGAGCTGGCCACCTCACCGAGCGGAGACAGCGCCGTGCCGGTGCCGCCAGTGAGCGGCCGCGCTATCGGCTGGGCCGAGGCACCGCAGGGAGAGGTGCTCTACCTGGTTGAGGCGGTGGACGGCCGGCTGGTGCGGTGCGCCCCCCGCTCGGCGTCCTTCCACAACCTGATGCTGTTCCACCGTATCTTCACCGGGGACATCCTGACCGACTTCCCGTTCAACGAGGCCAGCTTCGGGCTGTCCGTCGCCGGGGTGGTGATGTAGATGCCATGGGCACTGCGCGGGCTCCGCAACGGGGTCGTCACGAGCGGCTACCCCGCCCGGCCCGATGGGTACTTCGACAGCTGGCATGGCGTCGCCCAGGTGCTGCCGGAGGCGCCGCCGGTCGAGGTCGGCGAGGCGGAGGCGGTCGCCGCGTGCTGCCCCACCGCGGCGATCGCCGTCCACGCCCGGAAGGTGGTGCTGGAGGCGGGCCGGTGCATCGGCTGCGGGCGCTGCGTGACCGACCAGCCCGGCCGGTTCGGCTGGCGGTGGGGCAGTGATCTGGCCCGGTTCGGCCCGGGTCCTACCGGTGGGACGGCGCAGCCGAACTGGGAGCAGCTGGCGGCGCTGCGGCTGGACCTGGCTCTGCGAGTGCGTGCATTCGGTCGCTCGGTGCATCTGCGGCACGTGGACGCCGGTTCCGACGGCAGCGAGGAATGGGAGATCGCCGCCCTGCTCAACCCCGTCTACGACATCCACCGGCTTGGCCTGTTCTTCACCGCCAGCCCCCGGCACGCCGACATCCTGCTGGTCACCGGAGCAGGTGTAGCCGGGATGCGCGAGCCGCTGCAGAGAACCCTGGCCGCGATGCCCAACCCGATCGTCGTGGTCGCGGTCGGCACCGACGCCTGCACCGGCGGCCTGCACCACGGCTCGTACGCCGGCGCCGACGGAGCCGGCCCGCACCTGCCGGTGGACGTGCAGGTGCCCGGCTCGCCGCCGTCCCCGTTCGCGATCCTGCATGGCCTGCTGCTCGCACTCGGCCGGATCGCCCCAGCCCCGGACTCCGGATCCGGCCAACGAACCGAGGTGACCGGATGACCGCGGCCGCCGCCGGCCTGATCGTGCTTGCCGCCGGCATTGTCCTCGGCGTGGCCCTCGGCGACCGCACACCGATCCGGACCACAGCCTCCCTGCTCCCGGCCCTGCTGGCCAGCCTCACCCTCGCCGGCGCCGGAGCCGCCTCCCTCGCAGGCCGGCCCACCTCGCGGGCGTCAATGGGCTGGCTGCTCGGTGACCTCGGCGGGCACCTCGTACTCGACCCGCTCGCCGCGACCTTCCTGCTGATCGTGTTCGGGGCCGCCGCCCCCGCCTGCGCGGTGATCCTGTCCTGGGCCTGGCGACGGCCGACCGGCCCGATCGCCATGGTCGGCGCCGCCGTCAATCTGCTGCTGCTGGCCTGCGGCTTGATCCTGCTGGCCGGCAACGTCTTCACCCTGGTCCTGGGCTGGGAGTCACTGACAGCTGCGTTCTACTGGCTGCCCGCCGTGCAGCGCGACCGTCCCGGCCGGCCGGGCTCGGCGGTGGTCACGGCGATCTTCGGCAAGGTCAGCGGTGCCGCGCTGCTGATCGGGCTGCTGCTGCTCGCCGGGCCAGCCCACTCCCTGGACTTGGACCAACTCGGCCACGGCGGCAGCCCGGCTCTGCGCGGCACTGGTTACGCCCTGCTCGTACTGGCCTTCGCCATCAAGGTCGGCCTCGTCCCGCTGCAGGTCTGGCTGCCACGCGGGTACGCCGCCGCCCCCGGGCCGACCCGGGCCCTGATGGCCGGCGCCGCCGTCAACGTCGGCTTCTACGGACTCTGGCGAACCCTGGCCGTGCTCGGCGCAGCACCACCGTGGCTGGCCGTCACGGTCCTGCTGCTGGGCGGTACGACGGCCCTGCTCGGTATCGCCCACGCCACCGTGCAGACCCGGCTCACCGGCATTGTCAGCTACTCCTCGGTCGAGAACGCCGGCCTGATCATGACCGGCTACGGCGTCGCCCTGATCGGCGCCACCACACACGACCCGCGGCTGCAGGCGGCCGGGCTGCTCGCCGCCACCCTGCAGGTCATCGCACACGCCGTCGCCAAGACCCTGCTGTTCAGCGCCACCGGCCTGGTCATCACCGAACTCGGCACCGACGACCTGGAACTGGTTCGCGGCCTGACCCGCCAGATGCCCTGGACCGGCACCGCACTGGCCGTCGGCGCGCTGACCATGGCCGG
>CAYYCE010000316.1:3203-4392 GCA_964469635.1 uncultured Kineosporiaceae bacterium | reverse complement strand
GTACCCGCTGCCCGGGATCGGTCCCTTCAGCCTGTTGAAGGAGACCGAGATGAATCACTGGGGCAAGGTCATGTTCCGCTGGATCTACTGGAACATCCTGCTGCCGGGCAAGGAGCTCCCGGTCCCGGCGCTGATGTCGATGGCCGGCAAGCAGCTGGAGGATGTGTGATGACTCCTCCGACGGCCGTCGCGGCGGCACAGTCCGCGCAGCTGGACCGCATCGAGGCCCAGCTCGCCGTGATCACCGCAGAGCTGGAGGCCACCCGGAGCCAGCGTGACCGGTGGCGCGAGCTCACCCACGAGCTGATGCCCGTGGCCCAGGGCGCGATGACGGTGGCCTCCCGTGAGCTCGAGGACCTCAGCCAGGACGTCACGGTGGAGGACCTGGCCCGCTTCGCGCGCACCGCGGCCCGGGCGCTGCCCCGGCTCGAGGCGCTGCTGGTGCAGGTCGAGAGCCTGTCCGAACTGGTGCACGAGGCCACATCGCTGACCGGTGCCGGGGTCTCGATGCTCTCCGAGAGCCTGGCCGGGGCCGAGGAGAATGGCTATTTCACCTTCGCCCGGGGAGCCGCGTCGATCCTCGACGAGATCGTCGTCTCCTTCGGCGAGGAGGACCTGAAGGCGCTCGGCGCCAACGTGGTGCTCATCCTGCAGACCCTCAAGCAGATGACCCAGCCCGAGATCATGCACTTCCTCAGCAGCACGGTGACCGAGGTACAGGGAGTCGACGAAGGCCCGCCGCCGTCCCTGATCCACCTGCTGCGCCGGGTGCGAGAGCCTGAGGTGCGCCGCGGTCTGGGCCGCACCCTCACCGTGCTGGGCGACCTGGGCGCCGCCACGACCGGCACGAAGCCCCCCGAGAGCTCCGACTGAGAAAGGACCGAAACCCATGCCTACCACCACGATCAACGGCAAGGCCGTCACCGTCAACGACGAGGGCTTCCTCACCGAGTTCGACGAGTGGGACGAGGATCTCGCCAAGGCCCTCGCGGCCAACATCGGCATCGACCTGACGGACGCCCATTGGAAGGTCATCCACTTCCTGCGCGAGGACTACACGGCGAACGGCGAGACCCCGACCACGCGGCGGGTGCAGCAGGTCGCCGGGATCCCGATCAAGGAACAGTTCGTGCTGTTCCCGAAGAAGCCGGGCAAGAAGATGTCCTACATCGCCGGTGTGCCCAAGCCG
>CAYYCE010000316.1:0-3193 GCA_964469635.1 uncultured Kineosporiaceae bacterium | reverse complement strand
CGGCGGACACCGAGGAGAGCGACACATCATGAGTGACAGCCCGATCATCCCGTCGTTCGACGACGACGGGGACGAGGATCGCAAGCTCGCGATCATCTGCTCCAAAGGCAACCTCGACATGGCCTACCCGGGCCTGATCATGGGCAACGCCGCACTGGGTGAGGGTGTGGAGACGCACCTGTTCTTCACCTTCTGGGGCTTCGACATGATCATCAAGGCGCGGATGCACGACCTGCAGTTCAGCCCCGCCGGCAACGCCGCCATGCACCTGCCGAACAGCGACCGGCACATGCCCCAGGCACTCGCGCCGGCGATGACCGGCATGGCGACCAAGATGCTGAAGAAGCAGATCGCCGACCTGGGCGTGCCCGAGGTGCCCGAATTCCTCGACCTGATCACGGCGGCCGGAGGACACCTGTGGGCGTGCAAGCTGTCCGCCGACATGTTCGACGTGGGCATGGACGATCTGCGCGAGGACGTCGAGGGCATCATCACGGCCGCCGACTTCATCGACCTGACCGGCGGCGCCCAGTTGCTGTTCATCTGAGGATCCACGCTCGCCGCGCCCATCCCTCATGGGCACGACGTGACGTTGCGCCCGCCAGACGGGCACGGCGTGACGTTGTGCCCATGGGGCGGGTCGGGGGCGGGGGGGTGAGCGGGATCAGTTCTCGCGCAGGCCGAATCGGGTGTGCAACCGGCGCAGGGGGGCGGGCGCCCACCAGTTCCACTCACCCAGCAGGGTCATGGTGGCGGGCACCAGCAGCATCCGCACCACCGTGGCGTCCACCGCCACCGCCACGGCCAGCGCCACGCCCATCTCCTTGATGATGAGCAGCTCCCCGGTCGCGAAGCCGGCGAAGACGATGACCACGATCAGGGCCGCCGAGGTGATGATCCGGCCGGAGTGCTGCAGCCCTTGGCGCACCGCCAGATCGTTGTCGCCGGCGCCCCGGTCGCGGGCCTCCTTGACGCGCGAGAGCAGGAACACCTCGTAGTCCATCGACAGCCCGAACGCGAAGGACAACACCAGCGCCGGGATCGTCTGGTCCACACCGCCGTTGGAGGTGAAGCCGAGGAAGCCCTCCAGATGGCCCTCCTGGAAGATCCACACCAGCACCCCGAAACTGGCGCCCATCGAGACCGCGTTCATGGCCAGCGCCTTCAGCGGGATCAGCACCGATCCCGTCATCAGGAACAGCAGCACCAGGGTGGCCAGGGCCACCAGTGCGCCGGCCAGCGGGGCCCGTGCGCGGATCTCGGCGACGAAGTCGCGGACCTGGGCGGCCCGGCCGGTCACCCAGATCTCGAAGTCGGGCCGGTTCCGCCTGATGAGGTCCACCACGGCGCGTCCCTCGCCCAACTGCGGATCCGCGACCGTGCGGACGCCGAACACCGACAGCGGGCCCTGCCCCGACCGCAGGGCGGTCACCGGATCGACCGATCGGACGCCGTCCAGCCGGGACACCCGGTCCGCGTAGGCCTGGGCATCGGTCTCGCCGACCCGGCAGACCACGAGGATCGGTGCCTCGGTGAGTGCTGGGAACCGGGTGTCCAGGGTGTCGAAGAGGTGCCGCTGGTCCGAGGAGACCGGCAGGATCGAGGTTCCGGAGGCCACCAGCCTCATGTCGGCCAGCGGCCAGGCGGCCGCTGCGAGGACGGCCAGGCACGCCAGGATCACCACCCCCGGACGCCGCTGCACCCCGGCCGCCAGCCGGGAGAACGCCCCGTGCTGCGGAGCCACGTCCCCCAGCCTGCGGGCCAACCGGTTCAGAAGCCAGATCCGGTGGGTGATCCCCGGCCGGACCAGCCGCCGCCCGGTCAGCGCCAGCAGCGCCGGGATCAGGGTGATCGCCACCAGAACGGCGATCAGGACGACCGACACCCCGGCCGCACCCACCGCGCGCAGCAGTTCGGTTCGGAAGAACAGCAGCCCGCACAGGCTGATGGCCACGGTGAGCCCGCTGAACAACACCGTCCGGCCGGCGGTGGCCATGGTCCGCTCCAGCGCCTGGCCCATGGCCCTGTCCCGGGCCAGGTCGTCGGCGCCGGCTCCCAGGGCGGCGAGCGCGGCGCGCGCCTCCTCCCGGTACCGACTGACCAGCAGCAGTCCGTAGTCGATGCACAGCCCGAGGCCCAGCACGCTCACCACACTGGGCACGCTCGAGTTGAGGTCCATGACCAGCGAGAAGCCGAGCAGGCAGGCCAGGGCCCCGGCGATCGATGCGACGGCGCCGAGGACCGGCAGCCCCGCGGCGAGCAGTCCGCCGAAGACGAGCACCATCAGCGCCAGGCTGATGGGCAGGGCGACGGCCTCACCCGAGCGCAGGTCGGCCTCCACCTGTTGGTTGATCCGCTCGATCAGCCGGTCGACGCCGCCCACCGTGGTCCGGACCGCGGGGTCCGAGCCGCTCAGCTCATCGGCGAGCCGGTCCAGACTGCGCTCGACGGCACCGAGCGCCGCCTCCTGAGCCCCCGCGGGCAGGTCCGCCTGCAGCGAGACGCTGACCAGGAAGGCCGATCCGTCGGCGGAGACGAACGGGGACGGCGTGACGGCAGGCTGCTGGGGATCGGAGACGGCCGCCACGTGGGTGGTGGCGGTCAGCCGGGCCCGGTCCTGCCGCAGGGCCGCGCTCACCGCCGGGTCGGCGGGGTCGGCGCCCTCGACGAGCAGCATCACCACCGAGCCTGCCTGTGGCTGCGAGCGCAGCAGGGCGAGCCCGTCCTTGCTCTCCCCGGGGACCACGGGCGTGTCGTTGCTGTGCAGCCGGTCGAACAGGCCGTCGAAGCCCAGCGAGCCCGAAGCGGCGGCGAAGGCCAGTGCCACGGCGACCAGCCATCCGAGCGCCACCCAGAGCGGCCATCGGGGGATACGGCGTCCCAGGCGCAGCAGCACGGGGTCTAGCGTGGCAGGCGTGAGCGATCTGTTCGCCCCCGACCCCACCTCGACCGCCGCCCCGCTGGCCGTTCGGATGAGGCCGCGGTCGCTCGAGGAACTGGTCGGCCAGTCCCATCTGCTGGGTGCCGGCTCCCCGCTGCGGCGGCTGACCGAGCCCGGCCACGGGCAGCGGGTGGGCCCCTCCTCGGTGATCCTGTGGGGACCCCCCGGAACCGGCAAGACGACCATGGCCCACGTGGTCTCCCGGGCGACCGGCCGCCGCTTCGTGGAGTTGTCGGCGGTCACGGCCGGGGT
>CAYYCE010000315.1:0-4397 GCA_964469635.1 uncultured Kineosporiaceae bacterium | reverse complement strand
CTTCCACCTGCTGGGATGATCACCGGCACGGGGTTGCGGTTCGGGTACCTGCTCGCCCGTCATCTCGTCGCAGGTCTGGCGCTGCTGGGTCGTTCGGAGTCGGCGAAGAATGTCGAGATCCTCGTCCTTCGGCATCAGCTCGGAGTGCTGCTACGACAGGTGGGCCGGCCTCGGCTGTCGTGGACGGACCGGGCCGTGATCGCCGCTCTCGCGATGCGGCTGCCGCCCGCTCGCCGACTCGGGATGCTCGTCACGCCGGCGACGATCCTGCGCTGGCACCGCCGCCTGGTCGCACGACGGTGGACGACCTCGAGTCGTCCTGGACGACCGCCGGTCCCCGCGGGAGTGCGGGCCTTGGTGAAGCGGCTGGCGGTGGAGAACCCGGGCTGGGGCTACCGGCGTATCCACGGCGAGCTGTGCACCCTGGGTGCCGGGTGGGCGCATCCACGGTCTGGTCCATCTTGCGAGCTCACGGTCTGGATCCTGCGCCGAGACGGTCCGGGCCGACCTGGTCGCAGTTCCTCACCGCTCAAGCCGAAGGGATCGTGGCCTGCGACCTGTTCCACATCGACACGGTGTTCCTGCGCAGGTTGTACGTGTTCTTCACCGTCGAGCACGCCACCCGCCGCGTGCGGATCCTCGGCGTCACCGCGCATCCCACCGGACAGTGGCTGACCCAGACCGCCCGCAACCTGATGACCGATCTGGAGGCGGCGGGCTCTCGGATCCGATTCTTGATCCGCGACCGCGACGCCACGGGGTGTGCTGAAAGATCGTCGGCCTCATGGAAGGACGACCCGAAGGCGAGGCCTTTGGGGGCCCAGGCGCCCCCAGGCTCACCGGATCCTCGCGCCTCGATCGGTGTCCACCTGGCGCGATCCCACCCAGAACAGGAGGACTGCGAGCATGGCGATCCCGGCGCTGGATGCGAGGGCGGCTCGGGCGCCGAGCACGGTCACGACCGTACCGCCGACGAGCCCGGACACGATGCCGGCCGCTGTCGCGGAGTTGGCGTAGAGGCTGCTCGCCCGGCCGACGGCCGGGGCGAGCAGCTGCTGCAGGTAGTGCAGACCGGCCGCACCGACGCCGGCGATCGCCGCTCCCCGCAACGCGTGCACGAGGACGAGCGCGAGCGAGCTGTGCGCGAAGACCAGGCAGCCGAAGTAGGCGACCATGAGAACCATGCCCGCGAGGACGACGCTGCGCGTGGGCACCCGTGCCGGCAGCACCGTGACGACCAACGAGGCGAGGACCTCGAAGCCAGCGGTCACCGAGAACATCACTCCGACGAACGAGTCCGGTCGACCCAGGGTGCGAGTGAGGTAGAGCGGCAACGCCAGACCGCCGGCGAACATGGCCAGGAAGAACAGCGACGCCCCGCCCAGCACGAGTATCAGCGCGGCTCGCGGCACAGCAGGAGGGGGTTCTCGGTCGTCGCCCGTCGTGCTGGGGGCAGGTGGCTGAGGCCGCCCCGATCCGCTGACCGTGACCGCCGCCAGCACGAGCATCGCGGCGGCGAGTCCGAAGACGGCGACATAGCCGCGCCACGCGACGACGGCGGCGGCGAGAGCCGGGCCGAGAGTCCAGGCAGCCGACCAGACCGTGCGCAGCGCCCGGGCCGTCCGGTCACCCGGCAACCGCGCACGGGCGAGCGCGAACAACTGCGGGAACCCGGCTCCCGTGAGCACACCGATCAAGGTCAGGCACAGCAGGAGAACGGCAGCGAACGACCGGACCTGCGAGAGCAGGACCCATCCGGCCGCACCGGCCAGCACGACCCCGATCAGCCAACGACGAGTGGGTCGCCGGTCGAAGCGACGTCCGCACCAGATCGCCGCGAGCATCCCGGTGACACCGCTGGCGGTGTAGCACACGCCCACCTGCAGGGCCGACAGGCGCAGGACGTCGACGCCGTACAGAACGATGTACGTCTGCGACAGCGCCTCCGCCACGCCCACCAGGAGCACCGCGGTCCCCAGCAGACCCGCCGCACGACGGCTGCTTCCTGGCACTGGCACGCCAAGAAGCCTCACAGGAACAACCGGTGAACGCGAACAGATTGACCCCCGGTAGGTATTTTGGCCACGGACTGGGCCACCAGCAAGCGGGGGACTCAGCTGAAGCGCCGGCCCACCTCCCAGGCAACCGGTGAACCACCCGCAACGAGCACGGGGTCACGCTGCGGGCGGTTTCCAACAGCTCGCGCATGAGCAAGGTGACCCAGGACCTGCGGTGTCGCAGGGTGGGCCTGCCACCCTCCCCACCACGAAGGCCGATTGACGTGCGGTGTGCGCCGGTCTCGCGGGGAATCGGAGGACGCGCAAGTCAGGAGAGGGCGGCGCCCGCGACCACGGCGGAGACCTTGGCCTGGAGGTCGGCTGGCAGCGGCCCGGAGACCACCAAGAGGCGCTGCGCCGGGAGGATCCAGGCCTGCACTTGCTGCGGGCCGTCGCGGGTGCAGCCGATCGTCCATTGCCGGTGGTCGGCCGGCTGGCCGGCGAGGGGCTGCACATCGGAGACCGCCAGCGTGGAGCTGGTGACCAGGTTGGGGGCCGTGACGGGATGGGCCGCTTCGGCATGGCAGGTCGTGGGGGTACCGGGCTGGGTCCACCAGCCGGCGTCGTTGTCGGCGTCGAAGGGAACTTCCGACTCGTTCCCGGCGAGAACGCGGTCGAAGGAGACGCCCGTATAGACCTGGAACCCCACGCAGGGCTGGGCAGGATCGCACTCGAAGCTCGGTATGACGTCGACCCAGTCGGCGCCCAGCCACGTCGAGGCATCCCGGATCGACAGCCACCCCTCGGGGACCTCGAGGCAGAGGCCGCCCACCGCCACCGAGTCCACAAGTGGCTCGCACCTGGGGCCGAACGGCATGGTGGTGGTGAACTCCTGCCCGTCCCACCGCCACAGCAACCGCACCCAGATGCTCGGCACCCAACCGCCGTGATACCCGAGGAAGCCGAAGTCGGTGACCAGAACACCGTCGGTAACCGCGAAGGTGTCGGCGTCCACCCTCGGTTCCACCACGACGCCCCCCGGCGGCGCCAGCAGTTCCTGCTCCGGGGTGAAGACGAGGACGTCGGCTGCCGTGAAGACCTTGTACGGGTCAGCCCAGAACGAGCACACGAACAGGACGGCGGTCTCCTCCCGGCCGTCGCCGGTGAGGTCCCCGCCGGTCACCGCGGCGACGGTCACGGCAAGGTCCTCGGTGCCGGTGTGGCGCGCTCGGCCCTGTCCGTCGCGGACCTTCACGGTGACCGGCCGGGACGCGAGGTCGCGGCAGGACAGGGTGTAGGTGGTGTTCAGCCAATCCCGGGACGGAGGCGTCTCGGTCCTGTCCCCTTGCGGTGCCCCGCTCCCCTGCGGGCGGGGTGCTTCGAAGGTGACCTCCACCGAGCGACCCCACCACCAGCCCGGGCGGGCGCGGCACTGGTCGCTCGAGCACGGGGTGGCCTGCACCTGGACGTGCAGGTGCGCTGCCGTGGAGAACCCGGTGCCGCCGGCGAGCCCGAGCTGCTGGCCGCGCGTCACCACGTCCCCCTCGCGCACACCGATCTTCCCGGCCGCCAGGTGCAGGTACAGCGCCGAGGTCCCGTCCTGATGGTCGATCAGCACGTAATTGGACTCCGCCCAGCAGGACAGCTCACCGCAGTCGGCCGTGGAGTCCTGGCGCACACCGCGGACGACGCCGTCGCGGGCCGCGAGGACGCCGAAGCGAGGGTTCGCCTCGTCCGCGACGTCGATACCCCACCGATCCCCGGAAGCCTCGCTGTGGCTGCCCTCACCGGCACCGACCATCGTTCGTGTACTGCCCGTGGCGCGGTAGGGCAAGACGTAGGACGCGGCCGCCCCGCCGGCCGACGTGCTGTCGGCGCTCGGCGCGGCGGGGTCGCAGCCGAGGAAGTAGGCCTTGTCGGTGGCGCTCAGCAGGGACTCGGGGACCTCTGCCAGCTGGGCGCAGAACGCGCCGTCATGGGGAAGGGCGACCTCCCAGATGGCCGCGGAGTTCCGACCCAGCACGATCACTGGTTCACCGGGGACGACCGCACCGTTACCGGCGTCCAAGAACTGGCCGTACAGCACGCCGAAGCCCTCGGAGGTCTCGACCTTGGTGATCGAGAATTTGGTACCGGACGGCGTGAGCGCGCTCAGGGTCGGGGCGGCGAGCACCGCCGCGCTGAAGGCGTCGCGATCGGAGGCCTGCCCGGTGGCCGGGACCGCACCGGAAGCTCGGGGAAAGGCGAGCGTTGGGGAATTGTCCGGGCCGCCCACGCCGCGCAACGTGAAAGCGGTCATGGCGACCAGAGCGAACGGCACGGCCACGGCGAGAACAAGCACTACAGAGACCCGACTGCGCACGGTCTACCCCCAGGATCAACAACCGATACTGAAAGTAA